>NZ_BFAG01000006.1:0-5000 GCF_002897375.1 Deinococcus aerius
GGAAGCTGCTCGGCCATGGGTTAGACCCAGTACAATTCCGGCCATGCCAGAAACAGAAGCGGTGCAGCGGGCCTTCGAGCGGGCGCAGCAGGACGTGCAGGGCCTTTCCAGAAAGCCCGGCAACGACATCCTCCTCAAGCTGTACGCGCTGTACAAGCAGGGTACAGTCGGTGACGTGACGGGAGCGCGCCCGGGTGGGTTCGACTTCGTGGGCGGGGCCAAGTACGACGCCTGGGCGGCGCGGCGGGGGCAAGACCAGGAGGACGCGCAGCGCGAGTACGTGGCCCTCGTGGATGCCCTTAAAGCGCGGGGCTGAGTTCTCTGCAGGGTAGGCGCCGCCCTGACCTGGGTGGTACCCCAGCTTTGTGGGAATAGCGTGGGCGGGGCGCGGTAAGCTGCACGGGTGACGCAGGGCCGCACTCCACCCGAGCAGACCTCCCCGGATGCCTCGCCGGAAACGGGGACCCTCGCTCCGGCCAAGGCACGGATGCGGGAGTTGGCCTCGGCCTATGCCCGGGGTCTTCCCGGTTTGGATACCCACAGCCTGATGAGTGGGCTGGACGCCACCCTGACTTTCATGCCGATGGGGGACCGTGACGGGGCGTACGACCCCGAACACCGGGTGGTGCTGATCAACAGCCGGGTGCGGCCCGAGCGTCAGCGCTTTACCCTCGCCCACGAGATCAGCCACGCCCTGCTGCTGGGCGACGACGACCTGCTCAGCGACCTGCACGACGCCTACGAGGGCGAGCGGCTGGAACAGGTCATCGAGACGCTGTGCAACGTGGGGGCGGCCGCGATCCTGATGCCGGACGCGCTGATCGACGAGCTGCTCGCCCGCTTCGGACCCAGCGGGCGGGCGCTGGCGGAACTCGCCCGGCGGGCGGACGTGAGTGCGAGCAGCGCCCTGTATGCCCTCGCGGAGCGGACCGCCGCGCCCGTGCTCTATGCGGTCTGCGCCGTGGCCCGGCTGGAGGCGGAGCCCGGCGACGAGGAGCGGCCTACCGGCAAGGCGCTGACCGTGCGGGCCAGTGGCGGCGCCCCCGGCGTGAAGTACAGCCTGCGGCCCGGCACCCTGATCCCGGCGGAACATCCGGTTGCCGCCGCGCTGGAAACGCACCTGCCCATCGCCCAGGAGAGCTACGTGCCCTTCCGTTCCGGTCGGCGGATGCCCGCCTACGTGGACGCCTTTCCCGAGCGGCAGCGGGTGATGGTGAGCTTCACCCTGACGCCCCGGCCCGCCAAGGGCGGCGAGAGCGATGAGTCCGCCGGTTGAGGGCTGGACGGGGCGGGCCCACGCCCTGACCTTCGGCTTCCCGGTGCCGGGGGGAGAGCGCGCGGCGGACGGATGGCGGGTCACCTGGAGGGGCTGCGCCGTGATGGGCGTTCTCAACGTCACGCCGGACAGCTTCAGCGATGGGGGCAGGTACGCTTCGCTGGAGGCGGCCGTCACCCGGGCGCGCGCCATGCGCGACGCGGGCGCCCGGGTCATCGATGTGGGCGGCGAGAGTACCCGGCCCGGCGCGGAGCCGGTGCCCGCCGAACAGGAACTCGACCGGGTGCGGCCCGTGCTGCGCGCGTTGGCGGGCGAGGGCGCGCTGCTCAGCGTGGACACCATGAAGCCGGAGGTGGCCCGTGAGGCGCTCGCGGCGGGCGCCCACCTGGTCAACGACGTGACGGGGCTGCGGGACCCCGGGATGGTGGAGGTCTGCGCCGGGGCGGGCGCCCCCGCCTGCGTGATGCACATGCGGGGCGAGCCGCGCACCATGCAGCGCTCGCCCCAGTACCGCGACGTGGTCGCCGAGGTCCACGCCTTTCTGCGGGAGCGCGCGGCAGCCGTCCTCGCGGCGGGCGTGCCGTCGGTGCTGCTCGACCCCGGGCTGGGGTTCGGGAAGACGGCCGCGCACAACCTCGCCCTGCTGCGGGCCCTGCCGGAGCTGACCTGCGGGCCGCATCCCGTGCTGGTGGGCGCGAGCCGCAAAAAGATGATCGATCTGCTGGCGGGGGTGCCGAACGCCGCTGACCGCGACCCCGGCAGCCTGGCCCTGCACCTGCACGCGGCGCGGCAGGGGGCGGCAATGGTGCGCGTCCACGCGGCGGGGGTCCATGTCCAGGCCCTGCGGGTCCAGGCGGCGCTGGAGGACCCCACCTTCACCCCCGGTCGCTAGAATCCCGGGCATGAGCCGGGTCGTTCTGGAGGGGCTGGAGTTTCACGCGCGGCACGGCGTGTACGAGACGGAGGCGGCGCTGGGCGCCCGCTTCGTGATCGACGCGGAGCTGCACTGGCCCTTTGCCGGGGTCCCTGACGAACTCGGCGCCGCCGTGAACTACGCCGCCGCCTACACCGCCATCCAGGAGGAGGTGACGGGCGAGCGCCACCGGCTGATCGAGGTCCTGGCCGACCGCATCGCCCGGCGCTTGCTGCGTGACCACCCCCGGCTGGAGGCCGTCACCGTGCGGGTCCACAAGCCCTTCGCGCCGCTGCCGGGGGTCTTCCGGGACGTGTACGCGGAACTGACCCTGCGGCGGGGCGAGTGAGCGAGGCGGCCTACATCGCCCTGGGGGCGAACCTGGGCGAGCCGCTCACCACCCTGCGCCGAGCCCGGCAGGACCTCGCCGCGCTGGGCCAGGTGGCGGGGACGAGCCGCCTGTACCGCACCGCGCCCGTCGGCGGTCCCCCCGGGCAGCCCGACTACCTCAACGCGGCGGTGCGGCTGGAGACAGCCCTGGTTCCTTCCGAACTCCTCGCCGCCCTCCACGACATCGAGGCGCGGGCCGGACGGGTGCGGCGCGAACGCTGGGAGGCCCGCCCGCTCGACCTCGACCTGATCCTGTACGGGAGCCGGGTACAGGATGAGCCCGGGCTGACCCTCCCGCATCCCCGCGCCTGGGAGCGGGCCTTCGTGCTGGCCCCCCTCGCCGACCTTGATCCTGCGTTGCGGCACCCGGTGACGGGCGAAACGGTGCGGGACGCGCTGGGGCGGGTCGGGCTGGACGGGGTGACGGGCACCCGAACCGAGTGGTAAGGACACCCCGGCCCCACCGTCCACGCTATGCTGACGGGCGACATGAGCGAGCTGACCTCTCCCAAACGTCACGGCAACGTGGGCCGCACGCTGCTGTGGGTCGCTATTTTGCTCAGCGTGCTGCTGCTGGGCTTCGTGACCGCCCTGTCCATCCGCTCCAACCCCTACTACAGCGACGCCCGGGCTAACGGCATCAGCAAATTCAAGTTTCTGGAGGAGTGCCGGGACGGCGTCCGCGAGGCCGAACAGCTCACGGCTCTGAGGGGCGTCCTCCAGCAGGCCGGGCAACTGCAACCGGGCCAGAACCTGCACGCCGAGATCGCCTCCGAGCCCGCCGAACTCGTGCGGAATGTGCAGACCGTCCCGGGGGGCGGCTGGACACTGACGGCTCCGGCCAACATCAGCATCCAGGGGCAGACGGCGGTTCTGGGCCAACTGGGCGCGCAGTGCGCGTACAGCAAGCAGCAGGGCCGCACGACCGCGCAGCTCCAGCTTCCGGGCCAGTAAGCCAAGGTCAAACAGGGACGCCGCTTGGAATGGCCCAGGCGGCGTCCCTGTCTTGTTGTCCTACAGCACCGCGTCCAGCCCGCTCAGGCACTCCTCGGCGATGGCGCGGGCGAGGGGATCGCGGGTCGAGCGCGCGTAGCTGACACCCAGATGCAGGTGTTCCTGCCCGGCGCCCCCCCCCACCAGGGCGAGCGTCTGGTAAAAGGCCAGGTGGGTGTGCGCCAGCAGCACGTCGCGCGTGCGCTCGGGCGGGAGGGCGCGCAGAATGCTCAGCGCCTCCTCGTAGGCGTCGAGCGCCCGCTCCTGGTCCCCCTCCACCGCCCACTCGCGCCCGAGTTGCAAGTTGCGGGCGGCAGTCAGGTAGGCGGGCCTCATGCCGGGGATTCTAGCGCCCACCCGGTATCCTGCGGGCATGACGGGGTGGCTGGGGGCACTGCTGCTGATCCTGGCAGGGTACGGGTGGGGGGCGCGGATGGCGGCGCGGCAGGCCTCACCCGTGCCGGTCCGGGTTGCCCTCCTCGGCACACTGGGCGCGAGTGTGGTCGGCCTCGCCCTCGTGATCGAGGCGTTTCTGGCCCATCAGGACGGGCCGCTGACGGTTGGTGCCGTCGGGGCGCTCGCGGCGGCGGCCCTGGCGGTGTTCACGGCGCGGGAATAGGGGAGGGGCCGCCCCACTCCCGGAGCGGCCCCTCTGTCCTGGTCCTCAGTCCCGGCGCGGCGGGCGCGGGCCCCGGTCGCCACCTCCCGCACGGGCGGGGCGGGGCTCGCGGGGGGCGATCTTGCCCTCCAGTTCGGGGCGGATCAGGTCGATCTTGCCGCGGTCGTCGATGTTGGCGATCTTCACGCGCAGCCGGTCGCCGACGTTGAGCACGTCCTCGACGGCGTTCACCCGCCCCTCGCTCATCTGGGAGATGTGCAGCATCCCGTCCTGGCCGGGGAAGAGGTTGACGAAGGCGCCGAAGGGGGTCGTCTTGACGACCGTGCCGTCGTACTCCTCGCCCACGCGGGCGGTTTTCGTCAGGCCCTCGATGCGGGCGCGGACGGCCTCGGCGGCGGCGCTGTCGGCGCTGAAGACGCGGACGGTGCCGTCCTCCTCGACCGTGATCTGCGCGCCCATCGCCTCCAGCTCGCGGATCTGCTTGCCGCCGGGGCCGATCACCTTGCCGATGAGTTCGGGGTTGATCTTCAGCGTCAGGATGCGCGGGGCGGTGGGGGAGAGTTCGGGCCTGGGCACGGGCAGCACCTCGGCCATCTTGCCCAGGATGTGCAGCCGCGCCTCGCGGGCCTGGGCCAGCGCCTCGCGCATGACGGCGGGGGTGATGCCCCCCACCTTGATGTCCATCTGGAGGGCCGTGACGCCCTCCGCCGTCCCGCAGACCTTGAAGTCCATGTCGCCCAGCGCGTCCTCCAGCCCCAGGATGTCGGTGAGGATGCGGTAACGCCCCTCCTCCATCACCAGGCCCATCG
>NZ_BFAG01000006.1:10000-241993 GCF_002897375.1 Deinococcus aerius
GCGAAACGTCGGCGCATCATGCTCCCAGCCTGCCCGGCGGACCTAACCCCTTCCTGCCGCAGAACCTGCCTATACTGGGCGCTGCTCATGACGACGGCGAGCGGTGACCTCCCCGCCCCCCCCGCGACGGCGGCGGGGGAGCGGCTGGCTGCCGTCGATCTCTTCCGGGGCATTGCCATCGTGTCGGTCGTGGCCCACCACCTGACGGGGCTCGCGCTGCGGCACACGGACACGGGCTCGGCCCTGTGGACCGGCCTCGCGGTTGTGAACCGGACCCTGCACTTCGTGGTCCCGGCCTTCGTGTTCATGACGGCGCTGGTGCTGACGCGCTCGGCCCTGCGCCGCTTCGACCCCGGGAAGTATTACCCGGCGCGTGTCCGCACCGCGCTGCTGCCTTACCTGCTGTGGACCGTGCTGTATGTCCTCTTCCGCGTCGCCACCGGACAGGACCGCCCCGAGGTGCTGACCGACCCCGAGCGCTGGCGGGTGTGGGTGCAGTACGGCAAGGGGTACTTCCACCTGTACTTCCTGCTGATCGTCCTCCAGTTCTACCTCGTGCTGCCCCTGCTGCTGCCGCTGTGGCGGCGGCGCTGGCCCTTCCTCGCCGTGCTGCTGGGCGCCTTCGGATTGCAGCTCGGGGTGTACGCCCTCAACCGCGGGGGGCTCATCCACTTCCGCTACCCCGCCACGATGGCCCTGTGGTACGTCCCGGCGCTCACCCTGGGGATGTATTTCGGCGCCAGCCCGGGCGTGTTCGAGGGGCTGTGGGCGCGCTGGCGGGTCTGGATCGCCCTGGCAGCGGGGCTCGCGCTGGCCTGGTACCTGCCGGTCTCGCTGGCGCGGCTGGAGGGCTTGCCCGTGAACAGCTTCGGGTACAGCGCGGCGAACTGGGCGTACACGGCGGCGGCGGTCCTCGCCCTGTTCGGGCTGGCGCACCTGCTCGCGCCGCTGCGGGCGCGCTGGCAGGCCGGACTGGTCTACCTGGGCACCGTGAGCCTCCAGATTTACCTGCTGCACCCCGCGGTCCTGTGGTTGCTGGAGCGGCTGGGCTTTCCGCAGGACACGTCCGGGTTCCTGGGCGTGCTCGTCCTGTACGGGCTCGTCGCGCTGGGCGTGCCGGTGGGGGTGGCGCGGCTGCTGGAGGGCACCGCGCTCTCACGTTGGCTGTTCGGGCGCTAACCTTTGGGGGCAGCGGGTTTTGGTAGCCTCGCGGCCATGAAGCGCGTCGCCCTCCCGCTGCTCGTCCTGTCCTCCGTCACCCTGGCGGCGGCGCCCCCCACCCCACGCCTGGGCGGTCCCGACGTGCCCCAGCCGGTGGCGGGGATCGCGCGGGCCCTGCGCTTCCCGCATCCGCTGGGGGACGCCTTCCTGCTGCGCCCCGCCCGGTGTTCCCCCGCGTGCCCGCTCGTGGTCGTCTCGCACTCGCGGGGCATGACGGCGGGGGAGAGCCTGACCCGCCCCCACCTGCGCTCCCTGTTCACCCGCCTGACGGGTGCGGGGTACGCAGTCCTCGTCAGCAACGACGCGGGGGCGACGACCTGGGGTGCCCCGCAGGCCCTCACCTACAACGCGGACATGCGCCACCGGGCCATCCGCACCTTCGCGTTCAACGGGCGCACCTACAACTTCGGCTACTCGATGGGGGGGCTGCCCGCCCTGCTCGCCGCGTACATGCCCGTCTACCCCGTGTCGGGCGTGGTGCTGCTCGACGCGCAGGTGAGCCTCCTCGATGTCTGGAGGGGGGTGAACCCCAAGTTCCGGGAGGACATCCGGGTGGCCCACGGCCTGGGCACCAGGGCGGCGCTTCCGGCGAACCGGGACCCCGTCACCTTCGCCGGGTCGGCGGTGACGCGGGTTCCGCTGCTCGTGGCGGGCAGCCCGGAGGACCAGGCCGTGCCCTTCGGGCGCAACGGCGAGGCGATCTTCAGGCGCGCCGCCTCGCCCGAAAGCCGCCTGCTGCGGCTGCCCGGCCCGCACCTGGGCGGCTCGCACTTCGGGGATAAGTTCGTGAACCCGATGCTCACTTTTCTGAACCGGCTGGAGCGCCAGGCGGGGGGGAAGTCGTAGGAATCTACCCCTCCAGCATCCGCGCCCACCCCTCGGGGTCCTCGCCCACCGTCAGCACCTTGCCGCCGCGCACGAGGGGCAGGCGCAGCAGCTCCGGCGTCTCCACGATCCGGGCGATGATGCCCTCCTCGGTCGTCCGCAGGTAGGCGAGGTTGGACCGCTCGTAGGCCTTGCCCTCCAGGTCGAGCAGCGCGTTCAGCCCGAACTTCTGAATAAAGCGGGTCAACTCCCCCTTGGCGATGGGCCGCTCTTTCAGGTCCACGAACTGCACCTTCACCCGCCGCTCCTTGAAAAATCGCTCGGCGGCGCGGGTGGCGGCACTCTTTTTCAGGCCGAACATCTGGACTTGCGGGGCGGTCATGGGGGAAGGATAGCGGTCCGTTCCCAGCCCTCAGCACAGGACTCCCGGCAGCGAATGCCGGGAGCCTGTGCTGTCTGAAAGCTGTTCGCTGACCGCCTCAGTTCGTGTAGATCCCCGACAGGTCCTCGTCCCGCCCGCCGACGGGCAGGCCCAGGTGGTCGTAGGCGTGGGCGGTGGCGACGCGCCCGCGCGGGGTGCGCTTGATGAAGCCGAGCTGGATCAGGTACGGCTCGTACACGTCCTCCAGCGTCAGGGCGTCCTCCGAGATCGCGGTGGCGAGGGTGTCCACGCCCACCGGCCCGCCCGCGAAGCGGTGAATCAGCGTCTCCAGGTACTTCTTGTCGCGGTCGTCCAGGCCCGCCGCGTCCAGCCCCAGGCGGTCGAGGGCGTCCATCGCGCGGGGCAGTTCGATGACCTTTTCCCCCGCCACCTCGGCGTAGTCGCGCACCCGGCGCAGCAGCCGCTTGGCGATGCGCATGGTGCCGCGCGAGCGGGCGCCGATCTCCACCGCCGCGTCCTCGCTCAGCCCGAAGCCCAGCAGCCGGGCGTCGCGCAGCAGGTTGGTGCCGATCTCGGTCGGCGTGTAGTACTCCAGGTGCTCGATGATCCCGAAGCGGCTTCTCATGGGCGCGGTGATCAATCCGGGCCGGGTGGTCGCCCCCACCAGCGTGAAGCGCGGCAGCGGCAGCTCGATGGTCCGCGCTGCCGGGCCCTGCCCCAGCACGATGTCGAGCTTGAAATCCTCCATCGCCGGGTAGAGGTGTTCTTCCGCCACCCGCCCCAGCCGGTGAATCTCGTCGATGAACAACACGTCGCCCTCCTCCAGGCTGTTCGTGAGGATGGCGGCGAGGTCCCCCGGCTTCTCGATGGCCGGGCCCGAGGTCACGCGGATGTTTACCCCGAGTTCGGCGGCGATGATGTGCGCGAGCGTCGTCTTGCCCAGGCCGGGGGGGCCGAACAGCAGCGTGTGGTCGAGCGCCTCGCGGCGACCCTTGGCGGCCTGGAGGTAGACCGTCAGCTTCTCCTTGAGCCGCTCCTGGCCGACGTATTCCGTCAGCGTCTTGGGCCGGAGGGCGGCGTCGAGCGGTTCCGTCATGCCCCCATATTACGCTATTTCCGAAAAAGAAGTGGCGGATGTAGGAGGTTATCCTTTCAACGAAGCATCTCAGCTTATTCTGCTATTGACATAATAGGAGTTGTGATGGAAAATAGATTGTCCGCCCCACCCCGCCCTCTTACAGGAGGCAGCCATGACCATTCATACCCAGCACCCCGCCGGAACGCCCATCTGGACCGACCTGATGACCTCTGGCGCCGACGATGTGCGCCGCTTCTACGGGGCCCTGTTCGGCTGGAGGTTTCAGGGGCAAGGCTCCGAGTACGGGGACTACAGCCTCGCCTACCTGGGTGAACACGCGGTCGCGGCGGTCGTTCCCCAACTGGATCGCCAGAGCGCGTGGTGCCTCTACTTCGCCAGCGACGACGTGTACGTCGACGCGGGGCGCATCCGCGAGCTGGGCGGGGAGATCATGGTGCCCGCGATGCAGGTCGGCAACCAGGGCCACCTGCTGATGGCGCGCGACCCGAACGGCACGGTGTTCGGCCTTTGGCAGCCGGGCAAACAGTCGGGCCTGGGGCTGACGGGGGCGCCGGGCGCGTATGCCTGGGGCGAACTGCACACCCACGACGCCGAGCGGGCCCGCGACTTTTACACGGCCCTGCTGGGGAATACCAGCCGCCCGATCCCCGAGATGGATTACCACACCCTGTACCACGGCGACGAGATGAACGCGGGCATCATGCAGATGACGGAGCAGTGGCACGCGGGGATGAGTCCCCAGTGGATGATCTACTTCGAGGTGGAGGACGCCGACCTGGCCGTGGAGACGGCCGGGGCGAACGGGGGCCGCGTGCTCTCTCCCCCGCACGACTCCCCCTATGGCCGCATCGCCGTGTTGCAAGACCCTGCGGGGGCGACCTTCTCGGTCATCCAGCCGCCCCGGGACTGATGGCAAAAGGAGGTGCCGCCACTGAGTCAGGGTCGCGGCACCTCTTCTCTTCAGCTCCCGTACACCCTGATCAGCCCCGGCAGGTCACGGCCCAGCTCGCCGTCCACCACCTCCCCGTTGTTGTAGACCCGCACGAAACGGCCCCGGGGGTCCACCACGCTGACGTGATCCCCGTGGACGCGGGCGGCCACACTCGCCCCCCCCGGCACCTCGTCGGCCTGGTCAGCCTCACCGTCATGCCCCGAGTGTCCACCGTGAGCGCTGGTGGACGGGGGGGGCGGCACGTTCGCCACGAACATCACCCGCGCGGCCTCGTTGATCGTCGCCGCGTCGCCCGTCAGTCCCGTGAAGGTGGGGTCGAAGCGGTTCAGGTACTCGCGCAGCACGGCGGGCCGGTCATACCCCGGGTCCACGGTGATGAACTGCACCTGCACCCGCTCCCGCTGCCCCGGCGTCAGGTCGGCCAGGGTGTTTTTCAGGGTCGCCAGGGTCGCGGGGCACACGTCCGGGCAGCGCACGAAGCCGTAGAAGACCAGCCGCAACTTCCCCCGCGAGTCATTCAGGGTCGCCGCCTCGCCCCGGTCGTCCACCAGCCGCAGGGCGGGAAGAGGCACGGGGGTATCGAGCACCGTCCCCGCCGTGGGGGTGGGAGAGACGTTGCGGTACAGCAGCAGGCCCCCCAGAACCGCCGCCAGGGCCAGCAGGGCCGCCGTGAGCCACTTCATGGGGGCAGGCTAGGGCGGGGGAGGGGGGAGGGGTGTCCCAGGAGCGTTCAGCAAAAGAAGAGGGTGGGGACGCTCAGCACGTCCCCACCCCCGTTTGGTGCCGGTCTTGTCTTACCAGGCGTAGAAGATCGCCACGATGAACAGCCACACCACGTCCACCAGGTGCCAGTACAGGCTGGCGGGGGCGATGGAGCCGTGGTTGTACTTGTCCATCTTGCCGGTCAGCGCCTGGTAGTACGGCAGGGCCACGCCCGTGCCGCCGATCAGGATGTGCAGACCGTGCAGGCCCACGATGATGAAGAAGCACGACTGCCACAGGTTCTGCTTCCAGTCGCTCTCGTGGCCGAACAGCGAGAACTCGTAGACCTGGAACAGCATGAAGAGGGTGCCCAGCAGCAGGGTGATGAAGAGCCCCAGCCGGAACCAGGTGTAGCGCCCGTGGTGGTGGTCCTGCTCGGCCTTGTGAATCACGAAGGAGGAGGACACCAGGATCAGGGTGTTCAGCGCAGCGAGCCAGACGTTGGGGCGCAGGGCGGGGGGCTCGGCGGCGCCGATCATCCGCAGGTACACGTACCCGGCGATCAGCACGCCGAAGAGGCTGACTTCCGAGATGATGAACCACGCCATGCCCATGAAGCCGTTGTCGTACTTCGTGAGGTGGTGGTGCTCGACGGGCACCGCGTACTCGCGCGTTCCGGCCCACTTGAACAGCGACCACATGAAGAGCGGAATCGAGGCATACAGCAGCAGGCTGGCGAACACGTGGCCCGGCGCCGCACTGAAGAAGGGCTGGAGGCCGCCCGTCGGCGTGTAGTTCGTGAACCACCCGAAGCTCAGGCCGTAGCCCATGAGCAGCACGGCGAAGGCCGTCATGAAGGGCCAGATCGAGTCCACCGGCAGGTGGATGGAGCGGGGGTCCACCGGGGTGAGCCGCTCCCCGCTCTTCTCCCAGTCGTACAGGGGGCGCTCGGTGGGGAAGGTGGTGGGGAACTCGTGCGCGAAGTTGTAGGCGGCGGGGGGAGAAGCCGCCGTCCACTCCAGGGTGAAGCCGCCCCAGGGGTTGGGGGAGGCCGTGATGGGGCGGCGCAGGCTCTGGAGCATGTTCCGCACGAACACGACGCTGCCCGCCAGCAGCACCAGCGCGCCCAGGGTGGAGATGAAGTTCAGCTCGGTCCAGGTCCAGTTGCCCGCCGGGTAGGTGTAGTAGCGCCGGGGCATGCCCATCAGGCCCAGGATGTACTGCGGCAGGAAGGTCATCCACGAACCGATCATGAACAGCCAGAAGTTCCAGAGCCCCAGCCGTTCGTCCATAAACCGGCCGGTCATCTTCGGCCACCAGTAGTACAGGCCGCCAAAGGCCAGGAACGCCGTGCCGAACATCATGACGTTGTGGAAGTGCGCCACCACGTAGTAGCTCATGGTGACCTGGTAGTCGAAGGGGATCATGCCCAGCGACACACCCGTGATCCCGCCGATCAGGAAGTTGAAGATGAAGCCCACCAGCCAGTAGGTCGGGGTCCGCATCAGGATGCGCCCGCCCCAGAGGGTGCCGATCAGGTTGAAGATCTTCACGCCCGTGGGCACCGCCACGATCAGGGTGGCGATGGCAAAGGCGATCTGCCAGGCTTCGGGCAGGCCCGCCGCGAAGATGTGGTGGACCCACACCAGCAGGCTGACGAGCACGATGCCCAGCAGCGAGTACACCATCACCCGGTAGCCGAAGAGCGGCTTGCGCGCCATCGTCGAGGCGATCTCGGCGGCGATGCCCAGGTAGGGCAGCAGCATCACGTACACCGCGGGGTGCGAGTAGAACCAGAAGAACTGCTGTTGAAGGATCGGCACGCCGCCGATGCCGGGGTTGAACATGCTCAGCCCCAGCTTGAGTTCCACGAAGACCGCCAGCGCAGCGGCGGTCAGGCCGCCCAGGCTGACGAGCTGGAGGATCGCCGTGGCGAAGATGGACCAGGAGAAGATCGGCATCTTCCACAGGCTCAGGCCGGGCGTCCGCATGTTCACGATGGTCGCCGCGAAGTTCGCGCTGCCCAGCAGCGACCCCAGGCCGTTGAGGATCACGGCGACCATGAAGACCGAGGCGCCCGTCTGGTTGCCGTCCACCACGAGCGGGTAGGGGAAGACCCAGCCGGTGCCGGGCACGCCGCCGTTCGCCAGGCTGGAGATCAGGAGGACCAGGCTGAAGACGAAGAGCCACACCGCGAAGGTGTTCACCCGCGGCAGCGCTACGTCGCGCACGCCCAGTTGCAGCGGCAGGAAGAAGTTCCCGAACCCGAAGAGCCCGATGGGGATCAGGAAGAAGAAGATCATGATCACGGCGTGCGTGGTCAGGACCTGGTTGTAGGCGTTGCCCACCAGCAGGCTCTGCTCGGGCAGCGCCAGTTGCAGCCGCATCGCCACGGCCAGGATGCCCGCGATGGCAAAGGCCACGATGGAGGTGACGATGTACAGAATCCCGATCTTCTTGTGATCGGTGGTCATCATGTAGTCCTTGATGACCTCCCACGCGCCCCGGCGGGTCGTGGAGACGGAGGATGGAGCCTGCTGAACCGTCACCGGGTACCTCCTTGGCCGCCATTGGCCTGGTCGGCGCTGCCCTGCGAGTTGCCCGCGCCCACCACGGGCACCCCGCGCCAGTAGTCCGCTTCCTCCGGCAGGCGCAGGCTGCGGAGGTACGCGGCCACGTCGTCGATCTCCGCGTCCGTCAGCACCCCGCCCTTCTGGACCTTGCCGTTGACCAGATACTCGCTGCCGTCATAGGTCGGCATCAGCGAGCCGGGCTTGACCTTGGGGCTGTGCTTGAGCCACTCGTGCAGCATCTCGCGGGCGCGCTCGCCCTCCCACATGCCCGCGCCCAGCGTGCGGCGGGTGCCGAAAAAGCTCAGGTCGGGGCCAGCCTGACCGTTGGCGGGGGTGCCCTGGACCCGGTGGCACGACTGGCAGGCCAGCGCGCCGGTCGAGGGCTTGCCGTTCATAAAGATGTTGTACCCGCGCTCCTCGGCGCTGCCGGGGGCCGGGGTGGGGGCGCGGTAGGCCCGGGCCGCCTGCAGGAACGCGTTGTAGCGCTCAGGCTCCAGGGCGATCACCCGGAAGCGCATGTTCGCGTGGCTGGCCCCACACAGGAACGAGCACTCGCCGTAGTACACACCCACCCGGTCGGTGTCGATCTGCCAGGTCTTCTGGGTTCCCGGGATCGCGTAGCGTTGCGGCCCCAGGTTCGGTGCCCAGAACGCGTGGATCACGTCGCCCGCGGTCAGGGTGATGGCGACCTGGCTGCGGGTCGGCATCACCAGCTCGTTGCCGTTGGTGACGTTGCCGCCCGCCGCCGCGGGCGCGCTCGGGTAGCCGAAGTTCCACCAGAACTGCTTGCCCAGCGCGTCGATCTTGACGGCGCCTTGCGGGGTGGGGTTGATGCGGGCCATCGTCCGCACCGTCAGCACGCTGAGCAGCACCACGATCAGGAACGGCACGACCACCAGCACGATCTCCAGCCGGTTGTTGCCGTGGAACTGGGCGGGCTCGGCCGTGTTGCGGTCCTCCCGGAAGCGCTGCACCGTGTGAAACAGCGTGTACGAGACGGCCACGAAGATGATGATCGAGAAGGCGATGGCCGGGATGCTCATCCAGAACACTTCGCGGTTGGTCGCCGACGCCAGGTCACCCATGCTGATCAGCCGCTCGGACTGACAGCCGGTGAGCAGCGCCGCGCCCGTTCCGAGCAGGCCCGCCCACGCGAGGCGCGGCAGACCCCCCCGTGGTCCGCGACTGTGGCGGCTATGGTTGGTGTTCAACTTCACTCCTTTCCTCGCCTTCCAGTCTAAGGCGTCGCCGAAGGTTTTGCGCCCCCGCCCACACCTGGTAGAGCGTGTTTCCGCACGCGGCTTTAACCGATTGGTCAGGCTTGGGGCCATGAGACCAGAGCAGGGGGTGGGCAAGTGTCCTGACCGGGAGGAAAGGCGAGCCAAGGGGGGCGACCCGCGCGTGGCCGCCCCCCTGTTCCCTGCCGCCCGCTCAGACCAGCAGCACCCGGTCGGCCGCCCCCGCCACGAACAGCAGCGCGAGGTACAGCATGGAGTACAGGTACAGCGGCAGGGCGACCCGGCGCTCGACCTTGTTCCCCGCCATGACGTACCGGTACAGCCGCCAGGAGTCGCGCAGCAGGAGCGCCCCCAGCCCCAGCGCCGAGAGGACGTACAGCCAGCCCACCTCCCCCAGCAGGGCGGGCATCAGCGACAGCCCCACCGTGCCGATGGCGTACAGGCCGATCTGCATCACCGTCAGCTTGTCCCCGTACACGACCGGCAGCATGGGGATTCCCACCTCGCGGTACTCCTCCTTGATCATCAGCGCGAGCGCCCAGAAGTGAACGGGCGTCCAGAAGAAGATGATGGCGAAGAGGAACCACGCGAAGAGGTTGAGGTTCCCCGTCACGGCGGCCCAGCCCACCAGCGGGGGGAAGCACCCCGCCGCCCCACCCAGCACGATGTTGTGCCAGGTCGCCCGCTTGAGCCAGCGCGTGTACACGACCACATAGGTCAGGAAGCCCGCCAGGCTCATCCAGGCCGCGAGCGGGGTCGCCCAGAACCAGAGCATGGCGAAGGAGAGCACTTGCAGTGCCCCCCCGAAGATCGCCGCGTTCCGGGTGGAGATCAGCCCGCTCGTGGTGGGCCGCGTCGCCGTGCGCTTCATCCTGAGGTCGATGTCGCGGTCGATGATCATGTTGAACACGCCCGCCGACCCCGCCGAGGCGTACCCGGCCACGCCCACCACGATCAGCAGCCCCAGGCCCGGCCAGCCGCGCGCCGCCATCACCATGGCGGTGAGGGTGGTCCACAGCAGCAGGCTGATGACCTTGGGCTTGGTGAGCGCCAGGTAGTCGCGCCAGGTGGCCCGCGCGGGGAGGGCCGCACCCGTCATGGGGGAGGGGCGCACTGCCCGGTCCACGGTCATGCGGTCACCCCCGCCGGAGTGGTGGACGCCAGGCGGCGGGGGGCCGTCAGGGTTTCGTAGCTCAGCCGCACGGTCACGAGCCACATGATGCACGCCAGCGCCAGGTGGGTGAGCTGCATCCACGCCGGGGCCTTGAGCGCCACGTTCACGAAGCCCACCAGGACCTGAAGGCCGATGACGCCCGTGAGCAGCACGCCCCAGCGGGTCACCCCCGCCGAGGGCCGCATCCGCCGGAGCGCCCCCGCCATCCAGACCAGATAGACGCTGCCCAGGATGGCGAGCATCGGGTGGATCACCCGCAGGTTCTGAATGAGCCCCGCGGTCGCCGAGAAGTCGCGCCGCACGGTGTCGATGGGCGTGCCCGGCGCGGGCGCGAACAGCAGGTCCCCCAGCGCCGTCACCGCCCCCGCCATGCCCAGCAGCAGGGTGAGGACCAGCCCGAAGGCGATCAGCCCCAGCGCCCGGCCCTGTCCTCTGACCCGGAGCGCCGGGCGCCCCGACGCCCACAGCGCGGTGAGGAGCAGCGCCCCCAGCAGCAGGAAGGTGTTCGCCAGATGCACGCCCTGCACCAGGCCGCGCGCCGGGTCCGTGCTGTCGGCGGTCAGCCCCAGCAGCACCTGCACGCCGCCGACCAGCCCCTCGGCCAGGATCAGGAGGAAGGTGAGGACTGTCCCTAAAACGACCGGCCACCCCTGAAAGACCTTGACCCAGGTAAGGCCACGCGCGTTGACAAAGACGGTCAGCAGTCCCAGGAGGGCAACCAAGCCCAGCAGGGCACCTCCGGCGGCGAAAATTGCCGAGGCTCCAGCCATACCTATAAGCAGGAGCAGGGCACCCAGCACCCCAAGCCCCACCCAAAGCCACGTCCGGGAGAGCAGCTTGGGCTGAGTCACCGGGGCTTGACGCAAAAATGTCACGAAGGCCGCCGCAAACAGGCCCAGCGCCAGCAGGCCGCTCGCCCCGCTTGTCAGGCGGTGGCTGAATTCGATGATGGTGTGCAGGGTCGGGCTCTGCGGCACGACCACGCCGTTACACAGGGGCCAGTGGTCGCCGCACCCCGCCCCCGCCCCCGTCAGGCGCACGACCGCGCCCCACAGGATCACCAGCACGTTGTACGCCAGTGCCGCCCAGGCCAGCCGGGGCAGCCACGCCCCCGCCCGGGACCGGGGCACCGTCAGTGCGCTGCTCACTTCACTCCACCGTCCTTCCGACCGCCCGTGCGGGCGGGTTGGGTTCACCGCCGCATTCTAGGCAGGGCGAGGCTGAAGATTGTCCCCGGGCCACACTCATCCGCCGCCTCCCCCGGGCCTCCGCCCCGGACACCTGCCCTCCCGGCCTCCCCCTAGACTGCACCCGTGGCGGCCATTATCAACCAGTGGGCAGTGATCACCATCGTCCTGAGCGGTATCGCGCTGACGGCCGGGGTGTTCCTGATTCGGAGCGGCAACCGGGAGGCGCACATGCGCGCCATGCTGATCGCCAGTGCCCTGGCGACCCTCTTCCTCGTCCTGTACCTCACCCGGCTGGGGCTGGGGTACGAGAAAAAATACGTCGGGCCGGAGCAGTGGCGCGGCGCGTATTTCTTCCTGCTGATCAGCCACATTCTGCTCGCGGCGGCGAACCTCCCGCTCGCGCTCGGGGCGCTGTGGAACGCCTGGAAGGGCTTGCGGGCCGCCGGGAACCTGGGCAACATCGGCGCCCCCGCCGCCCGCCCCTTTTTCAACCGGCACCGCGCCTGGGTGCGCTGGACCGTGCCCGTGTGGCTGTACGTGGCCGCGACGGGCTGGATCATCTACCTCGTGCTGGGGCGGTACGGCGAGGTCGTGAAGGGGTGAGGGTGGGGCAGAGTCGGGGCGCGGGAACTTCGGTGTTCTGCGCGCCCCATCTGCTACCTTCGCCCTCATGAAACGCAGCGTTCCCGACCTCCTGCATGCCCAGGAACCGCTGGTGATGGTCACCGCCTACGACTACCCGGGCGGGCGGCACGCCGAGGCGGCGGGCGTGGACCTGATCCTGGTGGGCGACAGCCTGGGGAACGTGGTGCTGGGCTACGACTCGACCGCACCCGTCACGCTGGACGACATGATCCACCACGCGCGGGCGGTGCGGCGGGGGGCGAAGGACACCTTCCTGGTCGTGGACCTGCCGTTCGGCACCTACCACACCGGGGTGACGGACGCGATGCGGAGCGCCGTGCGCGTGATTCAGGAGACGGGCGCCGACGCGGTGAAGATGGAAGGCTCCAGCCCCGAGGTGCTGGAGGTCGTCTCGGTGCTGAGTCGCAACGGGGTGCCCGTGATGGGGCATGTCGGCCTGATGCCCCAGACCGCGACCGCCCAGGGCGGCCTGAAGGTGCAGGGCCGGGACGAGGAAAGTGCCCGGCGGACGCTGGAGGGGGCGCTGGCGCTGGAGGCTGCCGGAGCCTTTGCGGTCGTGCTGGAGGCGATTCCCGCCCGGCTCGCCCGGCTGATTACCGAGCGGCTCCGTATCCCGACCATCGGCATCGGCGCCGGGGTCCACTGCCGGGGCCAGGTCCTCGTGTACCACGACCTGCTCGGCCTGTACGAGGGCGACGAGAAGAAGCTCGCCAAGCGCTACGCCGAGCTGGGCAAGGGGGCGCGCGAGGCCATCAGCGCCTACGCCCGGGAGGTGCGCGCCCGCGAGTTCCCGACGAGGGACCAGAGCTTCGTGATGAAGGATGACGTGCTGGGCAAGCTGTACTGATGGGGGTGGGGGAGGGGTGATCCCCGGCAGATGCGTGCCCCGACTCTTTAACGTAATGCTATCACTGGGGAGCCATGACGCCCGGCCCGCTCCGACCGGAAGACCTGCCCGCGCAGGTCACCCGCCTGTATTTCGGGGCGGTCGTGCCGCTGATCGCGGCGATCCTGGTATGGGGGGCCGTGGTGCCCCCCGACGACCTGAGCGTGCCCACGCTGGTGTTCGCGGGCCTGCTGCTCCTGACAGCCGCCGCCTACCTCCTGCTGCCCAGGCGCTGGGAGTGGCCGCTGCGCCTGATCGCCGCAGGAACCCAGGTGCTGTTCGTGACGGCCCTAACGCTCTTCGGGCTGGGCGTTCGTGGCGACGAGCAGGCGCTTCATACCCTGCTGCTCGTCGTGCCGTTCACCCAGCTCGTCTGGAGCCTGCTGTTTTTCGACCGCCCCCGGGTGGGCCGCGTCCTGGGGCTGGCCCTGGCCGTGACCGCCACCCTGCTCGTGATGCGCTGGGACCGCACCAGCCCCCAGCCCGAGCCCGGAACGGCGCCCCTGCTGCTGGTCGTCTGCCTGATGGCCCAGGTGTTCGGCTGGGCCTTTGTCAACCTGCACCGGCGCGTGATCGCGGGGGAACGCAGCGCCCGGCGCGACCCCCTCACGGGCCTGCTCAACCGCCGGGCCTTTGAGGAGGCGAGTGCCACCCCCGGCCCCCCGGGCGTGCTGGCCGTCCTCGACATCGACCACTTCAAGGCCGTGAATGACCGCCACGGCCACGAGACGGGCGACGACGTGCTGCGGGTCGTCGCCGAGGTGCTGGCGACCGTCGTGGGCCGCTACGGCGAGGTGTACCGCTGGGGCGGCGAGGAATTCGTCGTGTGCCTGCCCGGCTCCTACGCCTTCAGCGCCCACCTGCTGATGGAGCGGGTCCGGCGCGAGGTGGCGGGGCGCACCCTGGTGGAGGGTCCGGCGATCACCCTCAGCATCGGCCTGGGAGCCTACGCGCCGGGCCAGTCCCCGCGCCAGGCTTTCGCCAGCGCCGACGCCGCCCTGCTCGCCGCCAAGAATGCCGGGCGCAACCGCATCGTGACGGCGCCCGCGACGTAGAAAAGCCCCTCCCTAGGGGTGGGGGAAGGGGCCTTGGGGAAAAGGCGGGCTCAGTTCCAGCGGCCCCCGCGCTGCTGGCGCACCTCGGGCTCGGGGGCGGCGTAGGTCTCCTCGGCCCGCGAGAGCTTCTTGCGCCCGTACAGGCCCTCCAGCACGAACTCGGCCGCGGAGGCGCGCACGGCGTCGTCACCGCTGCCCGCGACCTGCGCGGCGATCTCGGTCAAGCCGGGCACCGCCTTGGTGGACCGCATCGCCGCCGAAGCGTCGCCGGACTGCGGGAAGCGGAACACGTTGCCGTCCTCGAACCACTTCTCCAGCGCGCGGGTATCGAAGCTCGCGTAGCGGCGGGCGTACACCGCCCCGGCAGCCTTGCGGATCACGTCGCGGGCGACCACGTCGGCGCCCTTGAGTTCCCCCTCGTACTCCAGCTCCAGCTTGCCGGTGATGGCGGGGAGGCCCGCGTACACGTCGCTGACCCGCACGACTGGGGTGTCGCCGGAAATCAGGCTGCGGCGCTCGGCGTTCGCGGACGCCACCTCCATCAGCGAGATCGGGAGGCGCTGCGACACGCCGCTCATCTTGTCCACCCGCCCGTCCTCGCGCGCCTGGAAGGCGATCTCCTCGATGAGTTCGGCGATGAAGTCGGGCACCGTGACGCCCTCGGCCCGCACCGCCTCCTGCGCGGTGATGTCCATCCCCAGCCGCACGTCGCTGGGGTAGTGGGTGCGGATCTCACTGCCGATGCGGTCCTTGAGCGGCGTGACGATCTTGCCGCGCGCCGTGTAGTCCTCGGGGTTGGCCGAGAAGACGAGCATCACGTCGAGTTCCAGCCGGATGGGGTAGCCCTTGATCTGCACGTCCCCCTCCTGAAGGATGTTGAAGAGGGCCACCTGCACCTTGGGCGCCAGGTCGGCGAGCTCGTTCACCGCGAAAATGCCCCGGTTGGCGCGCGGCAGCAGCCCGAAGTGCATGGAGCGGGTGTCGCCGAGGGACGTGCCGAGCCGGGCGGCCTTGATGGGGTCCACGTCGCCGATCAGGTCGGCCACCGTCACGTCAGGGGTGGCGAGCTTCTCCACGTAGCGGTCCTGGCGCGGCAGCCAGCGGATGGGCAACTCCAGGCCGTGGACTTCGAGCAGATGGCGGCCCTCAGCCCCGATAGGGTTGAGGGGATCGTCGGGCATGTCCACCCCGTCGATCACGGGCACGTATTCGTCGAGCAGCCCGGTGATCGCGCGCAGGATGCGGCTCTTGGCCTGCCCGCGCAGCCCCAGCAGGATGAAGTTTTGCCGCGCCAGCAGCGCGTTGGTGAGTTGCGGAATCACCGTCTCGTCGTAGCCGACCACGCCGGGAAAGAGTTCCTCGCCGTTTCGCAGCTTGCGCGTCAGGTTCTCGCGCACCTCGTCCTGCACCGTCCGCACCTGACCGTCAAAGGGCGTGCGGCCCGCGTATTCCGGCGTCTGAAGGAGTTCCCCGAGCGTCCTGGCCTTCACCTGTCCCTGTACGGCAGTCATGATGCGGCGAACGTAGCACGCGCTCAACCGCGGGAATGTGCGGCTTGCGGGAGAAATCAGGCCTTGCTCAGGAGGACGAATGGTTCGCGGCAGCCGCGGCCGTCTGGTCGTCCTCCAGCACCTTGTACGCGCATACTGCCGCGAGGGCGGCCAGTTCCAGCGGCACGTCCCCCAGGTCCAGCCCCACGTCCTTGCCGTCCACGGCGCCGCCGATCCGCCCCTCCAGCCGGTCCCCGTTGCGGCGCAGGTTCACGTCCTTGCCGCTGATCCGGCCCGAGAAGCGCCCGGTCACGCGGTCCCCGTCCAGCGTCAGGCGAACGTCGTCCCCGTCCACGCGGCCCCCCAGGCGCACCCGCACCTCCTGCGGGGTCACGTCCCCGTCCACGTCGAAGCCCGCGAAGGTGCCCCCGACGCGCCCGTCCACGTCCCCCGCGTGCAGCGTCAGCCCGATGTCCTTGCCCTGGAAGGTCCCGCCGATGCGCCCGCGCAGTTTCCCGCCGTCCCACCCCGCGTGCAGGTCGTACCCCAGCCGTAATCCCCCAATACGTCCGTGCAGTTCGCTCATGCCCCGATGCTGCCACGTTCGGCAGTGAATTGTGGCTCATGGAAGAAATTCGGCAGCGCCCGCTCACGTTTTCGGGTATACCGGGGGCCATGCTCCAGCCGCTCCCGCGCGTCACCCCCGCCTGTTCCCCCTCCGCCGAGGTGGGCCGGGCGCTCCTGCTCTCCGGCGGGGTGGCGCTGCTGGCGGCGCTGGGGACCGCGGTGTTGCTCGGCGATCCGCTGCTCGACATGGCGGGAGTCCTCGCAGGAGTCACCTTCAGCACCTGCCTGTCGCTGTCCTACGACCGCTGGTTCGCCCTGAGCTTCCTGCCGGGCCTGGGGTTGTGGGCGGCCTTCGCGGGAGGTGCGGCCCTGGTCGGCCTCTGGCTGGGGCTGGGGTTGGGCGAGGCTCCACCGCCCGTCCTCACCTGGCGGCTGCCCCTCCTCGGCCTGACCGTCGCCCTGCTCAGCGCCGCGCTTGCCCTGAGATGGGGTCACCCGCGCCCGGCAGCGTGACGGGGCTGAACATCCGCCCCGCAACGCCCGCCGACGCCCCCACCATCGCCCACCACCGCTACCCCGACGAGGAGGACGCTGCCGAGCGCCCCACCTACGTCGCCTGGGTCGGGCTAGCCTTGGAACGGGATCTGTACGTTGGTTTTTTGGGCATCACGGGCGGGGGAGAGGTCGTCGCCGGGGCCGGGCTCACGCTGCTGGAGTGGGGGCCGACGCGGGGGAACCCGCAGCCGTACCGGGCGCGGCTGGTGAACGTGTGGACCCGCCCAGGCTTCCGGCGGCGGGGCCTGGCCCGGGAACTCGTCTTACTTTGCCTGGAAATTACCCGTCAGCGCGGCATCGCCCACGTCAGCCTGGGTACGAGCGGGGTGGCCCGCCCGCTCTACGAGTCGCTGGGCTTCCGGGCGAGCAAGGCAGAGATGGTTCGGCATGCGCGGCGCCCGGAACGCCGGTGAACCCCCGCGCATTCTTTTCACCCCGCCCCGCCTTACTGTGACGCATGAAGCTCGCCCACCTGGGGAGGGGAGTGCTGACGGCCCTGCTCCTCCCGCTCCTGTCCGCCCCGGGCCCGGCCCGCGCCCAGCCGGTGGCCCTGCCCTGCGGCGGGATCATCGGTGGCCGCACCATCAACGGCGATGTGGAGGTGCCCAGGGGCCGCGTCTGCACCCTTCGCAACCTCCAAGTCAACGGCGAGGTGCGCGTGGAGCGCGGCGCGAGCCTCACCGTTCAGAACACCCGGATCACGGGTGACCTGAGGGCGGGGAGCGGCTTTGCC
Source organism: Deinococcus aerius (assembly GCF_002897375.1). Lineage (NCBI taxonomy): Bacteria > Thermotogati > Deinococcota > Deinococci > Deinococcales > Deinococcaceae > Deinococcus > Deinococcus aerius. The sequence continues at coordinate 27,288 of NZ_BFAG01000006.1, forward strand.
CGGCTCACGGTCAGGAGCAGCGTCGTCACAGGTGATCTCCAGGCCCAGGGCGGCGGCGCCGTGAATGTGGAGGACACTCGCATCGAGGGCGACCTGCGGTTGGAGCGCAACGCGGGACCCCTGCGCCTGAGCCGCCTGACCATCCTGGGGAACCTGGAGTGCCTGAACAACGCCCGCGCCCCCTCCGGCACGAGTCTCGGGGTGGACGGCGAGCAGACGGGCCAGTGCCGGACCCTCTAGCCTATTCCCGCCCCGCCGGACCGCCCGCGCTAGACTCCCCCGCATGTACAGGGCCGTCATCGGGCTGGAAGTTCACCTGCAACTGCGAACGCGCAGCAAGCTCTTCAGCGCGTGTCCGGCGGACTACCACGGCGCCGAGCCGAACACCTACACCGATCCCCTCACCCTGGGGCTGCCCGGCACGCTCCCGACGCTGAACCGGGAGGCCGTGGACCTCGCGCTGATGTTCGGCCTGGCGCTGAACTGCGACGTGTCGGGCTTCACCCAGTTTCACCGCAAGAACTACTTCTACCCGGACTCACCCAAGAACTTCCAGCTCTCGCAGTACGACCGGCCCATCGCGCGGGACGGGTATCTGGACGTGGCGCTGGAGGACGGCTCGGTGGGCCGCGTCCGCATCAAGCGCGCCCACCTGGAGGACGACGCGGGCAAGCTGATCCACCCCACCTACGCGCCGTACAGCCTGCTCGACCTCAACCGGGCGGGGTCGGCGCTGATCGAGATGGTGACCGAGGCGGATATCACGGGAGCCGAGCAGGCCCGCGCCTTTCTGGAGGCGGTGCAGGCGATCGCCCAGTCGCTCGGGGTGTCCGACGCGACGCCCGAGGAGGGCAAGATGCGCTGCGACGTGAACCTCAGCCTGCACCGGCCCGGCGAGCCCTGGGGCACCAAGGTGGAGGTGAAAAACCTCAACTCCTTCCGCTCGGTCGCCCGCGCCATCGAGTTCGAGACGGCCCGGCAGACGCGGGTGCTGAGTTCGGGCGGTGTGGTCACCCAGGACACCCTGGGCTGGGACGAGGGCGGCCAGAAGACCTTCCTGATGCGGACGAAGGAGGGCGAGGCCGACTACCGCTACTTCCCCGAGCCGGATTTGCCGCCCCTGAACATCACGCCCGAGTGGATCGAGCGCGTCCGGGCGCGGATGCCCGAGCTGCCCGTACAGAAGCGGGCGCGGTACGTGGCGGCGGGCGTGAGGGCGAGTGACGCCGAGACCCTCAGCCTGAACGTGCCCCTCTCGCGCTTCTACGACGAGGCGCTGGGTACGCAGCCCGCTCCCGACGCCCAGAAACTCGCCAACTGGCTGCTGACCGACGTGGCGGGCTTCCTCGCCGCCCGCGAGCGGACCATCCGGGACACGGCCCTGCGCCCCGCCCACCTCGCCGCCCTGGTCCGCCTGATCGACGCGGGCACGATCAGCGGCCGGGTCGCCAAGGACCTGCTCCCCGACGTGATGAGCGGGGAGGACCCCGAGCGGCTGGTGCAGGAGCGCGGCCTGAGCGTGGTGACGGACACGGACGCCATCGACGCCGCCATTGATGCGGCCATGAGCGCCGACCCGGCCACCGTGGAAAAGGTGCGCGCGGGCAATGCCAAGGCCGTGAACGCCCTCTTCGGCCCGGTGATGAAGGCCACGGGTGGCCAGGCCAAGCCCGAGGTCGTCCGCGAGCGCCTGCGGGCCAAGCTGGGGCTGTGAGGGGAACGCCGGGAAGCGCCGGGGCCGGAAACCGCGTTCGCTGGCGGCAGGTGGCCCTGGTCACGCTGGGGCTGGAGGTCGCGGCGCTGCTGGGGCTGGCCGCCTTCTCGCTGTGGCGCGGGGACTTCTCCCTGGGCGCCTGGTTCGTGGGCATCAACGCCTTCCTGCGCGCCCTGGTTCTCGCCGGGTGGACAGCGGTGCTGGGCCGCTTCTCGCTGGGCCGGGCCGTTTCACCCACGGACGGAATGCTGCGGGCGCTGAGCATCGCCTTTCCCTGGGTCACGTCCTTCCGGCTGGTGCTGTGGTTCTGGACCCTGCTGGGGGTGCTCAGCGGCGGCGCCCCAGAGGCGAATACCGTGGCCCTCACCGCCCTGCTGACCGTGTGGCCCGCCTATGTCCTCGCCCAGAACGCGGTCTACGGGACCCTGGCCCGCCTGGCCCCGAACCCCGCCGACGACACCGGGCGCAAGCGGTTGGCGGACTGGCTGAATGTGGCCGCCGCCCTGAGCCTCGCCATGGCCGTGTTCAATGTGGTGCCGATCCGGGGCTTCAGCGCCCCCCCCATACTGACCGATCAACTCGTGTACGGCGTGAGCGGCGCGCTCGACGTGCTGGCGACCCTGCTGGCACTGCGGGCCGTCCAGTCCATGAAGGACTAACCCCAAAAGATGTGAGACACCTGTGACTTGGTGTTGTATACCTTAAGGGTATGTCCACACTCACCGATGCGGTGCTGGGAAAGCTCAGAACCCGTGGCGTCTTCGGTATTCAGTGCGAGCCGATCGACGAGGGGTCGAAGAACGTCGTCGCGCTGCCTGGAGGCCTGGACGACATCGTCAAGGTCGCCAAGGGCAACGGCGGTGTGGTGTATTTCGCCGAGGTGATCTTCGGTGACGACGCGCTGCGGGTCGAGATCGAGCGTCCGGGCACAGGTGTCCGGGAGACGGTGGATCTCTCGCAATTCCACGAACTGCAAAAGTTCGAGTACCGCAAGGGCAGCGTCGCCTTCCACATCCTGTACGTGCCCAGCAACGGCTACCTGATCCGGGCCTGCGGCAACGCGGCAGAGTGGTACAAGGAATTCCGGTCCCTGCGGGAGGCGGTGGTGGGAAGGCTCGTGGCGCAGGCGGTCTGAGGAAGCAGGGGGTCCGGGCCTGGTCCTGAGGGGAGTGACCAGCTCTGATCCTGACCGGGTTCGCGAGAAACGCTGTCACCCTGAGCGGAGTGAAGGGTCCAGGACGCCGGGTGGGAGAGGCCTCGCCCGCAACCCGGCGGGACGGGCTCCTCGTGGGCGGCAGAAGCCTTGCCTATGGTGTATGCCCGACGGGAAGCTGCGCCGCGTCAAGGGATCAGAGTGACTGCCATCCTCGCCCCCGGGCGTCCTCGCAGCCCTGATCCCTCCTGAAGGGTCTCCCGCCGAACAGGCCACTCACGCGGGGGCGGGAACATCTTCATTCAGAGGGCACCCGGGTCGCGACCTGGGCATCATGGGGGCGTGACCCGGACCCGTTCCCAGACTGGCAATGAGCCCTCCAGGCGCGAGTGGTTCAGCGAGGTGATCGGCCGCACCCGCTTCGTGGTGCTGATCGCCGTGATCGCGGTGCTGCTGGTGGCCTTCAGCCTCTTTCTCCAGGGCACCCTGCTCGCGCTGACCACGATCTACGAGACCTGGCGGGGCACCTTCGAGGGCGGCATCGGCAGCCAGTCGGGCACGCTGGCGGTGGAGTTCCTGGAGGTGGTGAGCACCATGCTCAAGGCGGTGGTGTTCTACATCATCGGGGTGGGGCTGTACTCGCTCTTTATCACGCCGCTCAACCTCACCTCGGCGCTGGGGGTGGAGAGCCTGTCGGACCTGGAGCAGAAGGTGGTTTCGGTCGTGATCGTGATCCTGGGCGTCACGTTCCTGGAACACTTCATCCGCTGGGAGGAGCCGCTGGAGACGCTCTACTTCGCCGGGGCCTTCGCGCTGGCGGGGAGCGCCCTGGTGTTCTTCCAGCGGGTCCACCGGGGCCGGGGGGGCGACCTGGGACAACCCGAGGCCAAGCTGCGTGCCCGGCGCGAGCTGTTCGAACACGACACCGAGCAGCGCCACATCGGCGAGGGGGACGTGCGGCGGGCCGAGCGCGCGACCGAGGCGAAGGTCGAGGGCCAGGTCGGAGCGGGGGAGGGCAGCGAGTGATGCCCACTCCGGGGGCGTTGCGGAGGAGGGGCGGGCGGACGGGCACAGCTCCAAAGGACCGCGGGGAGGGGACACCGAATGCCGGCGATGGACCAGGAGCGGGTGAGCCCACGTCACTTCTCGCAAGGTGGGCGAGGGGCCGCCCCCGGGCCTGAGGCCACGCCAGAAGACCCGGGCAAAACACCGGATGTCCTGGAATCAGGGCCCTTTGGCCCGGCCCGGTGTTCCGCTACAGGCTGAGCAGTTTCTCGGCCAGCCGCAGCAGGTCGTCTTGCCCCACCGGTTTTTCCACGTACGCCGTGGCCCCGGAGGCGTAGGCGTTCTCGACCTCGCGCGGCTGGGCCAGGCTGCTCCACAGCACCAGGCGCACCCGGGGTCCGGCCTGCGCCCGCAGGTGGGCGAGCAGTTCCAGGCTGTCCACCCGCGGCAGGTGCAGGTCCAGCAGCACCAGGTCCGGCGTGGGCGGCGCCTGAAAGGCGGGCAGCGCCGCCTCGCCGTCATGCACGATGTCCACCTGCACGTCCGGGGCGACCTCCTGAAGGGCCAGTTCGAGGAGCAGGGCGTCCGCCGGGGAGTCCTCGATCACCAGGATGCGCCGCGGGCTCCCGGTGGCGCCTGGAGTCATGCCGCCCAGCGTAGAGGCTGGGCGATGAAACCGCCTTCAGGAAGAGGTCATCTCCGGCCAGCTCGTGAGGCGGGCCCGGGTCCAGAACTCCAGAAAGCCCTCGACCTGGGCCACGAAATCCTGAAAATTCACCGACTTGATCAGGTAGGAGCTGGCATGCAGGGTGTAGGCCTGCCGAACATCCTGGTCGTGGTTGGAGGTGGTCAGCATCACCACCGGAATCCGCACGAGGCGCGGGTGACCCTTCATGGCCGTCAGCACCTCGAAGCCCGACATGCCGGGCATGTTGATGTCGAGCAGCACCACGTCGGGCAGCTCGGCGTCCGGGTCGAGCATGGCTTCCAGGGCCGCCTGACCGCTGGACGCCGTGGTCACGGTGCAGCGGTCGGCGTACTCCGCGAACACCTCCTCGGCGAGGTGGCGGTCCATGTTGCTGTCGTCGATGAGAAGAATACGCAGGGGACGGGTCACGCTCCGGCCCCCAGTTCGGCTGCTGGCGGTCGTCCCCGAAAAAGCAAGTGCATGCGCGTCATGGCCCGGTTTCACTGTAGCGGAAGGCCACGCGCAAAAGGGGGCAAATGCCCGATTCCGCAAGGTCGCTCACGTTCTGGCCTCATCTCCTGCACAGACAGGGAAGGGAGGAGGGTCCGGCCTCCCCTGCCTACATACCTCCCATTCGCCCCCGCCCCGCGCGCCTATCCTGACCCGCATGAGGGCCGGACCGAGCGGAGCAGGCGAGTGAACCACGAGATTCCCGTACAGAACATCGGGCCGCAGGGCGAGGTGATGGCGCACGCGGTGGACGCCTGCGTCCATTGCGGCTTCTGCCTGCCCGCCTGCCCCACCTACGCCCTCCTGGGCGACGAGATGGACTCCCCGCGCGGGCGCATCGTCCTGATGAAGGAGGTGCTGGAGGGAGAGTTGGCCCTGGCGGACGCCGCCCCGCACCTCGACCGCTGCCTGGGGTGCCAGGCCTGCGTGAGTGCGTGCCCCAGCGGGGTGCCCTACGGCGAACTCATCACCAGTTTCCGCGGCTGGAGCGAGCCGCACCGGGAGCGGTCTCCACTCGACCGGGCCAAACGCGCGGCCATCCTCAAGATCCTCCCCGCCCCGAAGGTCTTCAGCCTGGCCGCCCGTGCCGGGCAGTACACCAAGCCGCTGGCGCCCCTGCTGCCCGCCGCGCTGCGGGCGCCGCTGGACCTCCTGCCCGAGCGGGTTCCGGCCATGCAGCCCAGCCCGAGGGTCACTCCGGCCCGGGGAAGGCGAATTGGCCGGGTCGCCTTTCTCGCCGGATGTGCCCAGCAAGCCCTGGCCCCCAACTTCAATGCCGCGACCCTGCGCGTCCTCGCCCGCAACGGCATAGAAGTCGTGATCCCCGAGGGACAGGGCTGCTGCGGGGCCGCCGCGCTGCACACGGGGGCGCGGGACGAGGCGCTGCGGCTCGTCCGCCAGAACCTCGCGGCCTTCGACCCCGACGAGTACGACGCCATCCTCTCCAACGCGGCGGGCTGCGGGGCGGGGCTGAAGGAGTACCCGGTCGTCCTGCACGGCCTGCCCGACGAGGAGCAGGCGCGGGCCTTTGCCGCGAAGGTGCAGGACATCTCCGAGTTCCTGGCGGGGCTGCTGCGGCAAGGAGACCTCGAACCCCCGATGCCCACCTCCCGGCCCCTCACCGTCGCCTACCACGACGCCTGCCACCTCGCCCACGCGCAGAAAATTCGGCTGGCCCCCCGCGAACTCCTGCGCGCCATCCCCGGCGTGACGGTCGCCGAGGTGCCCGAGGGTGACCTGTGCTGCGGCTCAGCGGGCACGTACAACCTGGAGCAGCCCGCGCTGGCGAACGAGCTGGGCGTCAGGAAGGCGGGGAACATCCTCTCGACCACGCCCGACCTCGTCGTGAGCGGGAACATCGGCTGCCACACCCAGATTCAGAGCCACGTGCGTCGGCAGGGGAGCCGGGTGCCCGTGATGCACACGGTCGAGCTGCTGGACCTGGCTTACCGGGGGGAGCTGTGAGAAGGGGGCAGTGGGGAGTGGGGAGTGGGCAGTGGTCTCGGGGGTGTGGGACTTTCGCTTCCCACGGGGGGAGGATTCGGGGGCGGGAGGCTCGGGCATTCAATGTTCCTTTCCCACTTCCCACTGCCCACTCCCCACTCCCGGCGGCCGGAGGCCGCCCATGACCCCCGAGAAAGTCGCCCTCACCACCACCTCGCCCGCGCCCAAACCCCGCTCGAACGGGAAGGCGGATAACGCCCTGGCCGCCGAACTCACCCGCCTGCTGGGGCCGAAGAAGGTGCTGTCGAACCTCTCCGAGCGGCTCAATTACCGCTACGACGCGATCCAGTTCGGGGCGACGCCGCTGGCGGTCGTGTTGCCGGAGAGCACGGCGGACGTGGTGACGGCAGTACGGGCGGCTCGGGCGGCAGGGGTGCCCGTCGTGGGGCGCGGGGCGGCCAGCGGGCTGAGCGGTGGGGCGGCGCCCACATCGCCGGGCCTGGTGATCTCCTTTACCCGCATGACCCGGCTGGACATCTTCCCCGAGCGGCGCGAGGCTCGGGCACAGGCGGGCGTGGTGACCCTGGCCGTGACCGAGAAGGCGAAACCGCACGGCCTGATCTACCCGCCCGACCCGGCCTCCTTTCGCACGAGCACCATCGGCGGCAACCTCGGCGAGAACGCGGGCGGGCCGCTGTGCTTCAAGTACGGGGTGAGCGGCGACTACGTGAAGGGCTTGGAGTTCGTGGACGCGGACGGCGGCGTACATGAGTTGACCCGCGACGCCTACGACCTCGCCGGGCTCCTCATCGGCTCGGAGGGCACTTTGGGCCTGATTACCGAGGCCACGTTGCGCCTGACGCCGCCCCCCAAATACACCCGCACCCTGATGGCGAGTTTCCCCGAGGTGGGCGCCTGCGCCGAGGCGGTCAGCGCCGCCATCGCTGCCGGGGCCGTGCCGGGCAAGCTGGAGTTCATGGACCAGGCGTGTACGAACGCGGTCGAGGATTTCCTCGCCATCGGCCTGCCGAGGGAGGCGGGGGCCGTGCTGCTGGTGGACACCGACGGCGACGACCTGGGGACGGTGGAGGAGGAGCGCGCGCTCGTGGAGGCGGCCTGTCTGAACGCCGGGGGCACCGTGCGCCGCGCGGCGACCGACTCGGAGAGTGCCGCCCTGTGGCAGGCCCGCCGCAGCGTCTCGCCCGCCCTGGGCCGCATCCGCCCCCAGCGCATGAACGAGGACATCGTGGTGCCCCGCTCCGCCCTGCCGGAGGTGGTGCGGGAAATCCGCGCGCTGGGCGACGCCTCCGGCCTGCCGCTCGTGCAGTTCGGCCATATCGGGGACGGGAACCTGCACCCCAACATCCTCTTCGACCCCCGGCGCGAGTCCCCGGAGGCCGTCCACGACCTCGCCCACCAGATCGCCCTCGTCGCCATTCGCCACGGCGGGGTGCTGAGCGGCGAGCACGGCATCGGCACCATGAAACGCGCCTTCATGCGCGACGCGGTGGACCCGGTGACGCTGGGGGCGCTGCGCGACGTGAAACGCGCCCTGGACCCGACCGGAACGCTCAATCCTGGCAAGATTCTGCCCGATGAGGACGGCACCCATGCCCATCCTTGACCTCTCGCCCGGGGACCAGACGATCACGGTGACGGGTGACACTGGGTTGCTGGAGGTTTGCGCGGCCCTGCCGCCCGGCCTCTACCCCCCCTTCCCGCCCGTGGAACTGCCGGGCGGGGTGGGCGGCCTGGTGTCGCGCGGCGGCTTCGGGCAGACTTTTTTCTTCGGGGCGGAGGTGCTGGGCGTGACCTTCCGCGCCCCGAGCGGGCGGGTGATCCGGGCGGGCGGGCGCACGGTCAAGAACGTGCAGGGCTACGACCTGACCCGGCCCTTCGTGGGCTCCTTCGGCCTGATGGGCGAGGCGCTGGAGGTCACGCTGCGGCTGCGCCCCGGCCTGAGCGCGCGGCACGTCGCGGCCCCCGGCAGGTTAGAGTCCCTCGGCTCACCGACCTCCCGCTTCGCCTGGCAGGACGGGGAGGAGGTCCACCTCCTGCACTTCGGCCACGCCCGCGAGGTGGAGGGGGCGCTGGGCGGAGTGCCGGGCGCGCGGGAGGTGACTGGACCCCTCGACCTGACCTCCCGTTTCCCCGAAGGGATGGGTGTGGGCGAGGGCGCAGCGGTGCGCGACCGCCGGTTTGGCTGGGTCAATGGACGCTCGGCCCCACCCGTCCCGCCCCTGTTCGCGCGGGTCGCCGCCTCCCTGTAAAGGGGTCAGCCCTGGTAGGGCGTGCCCTTGCGCAGCACGGTCAGGGTGCCCTTGGAGACACCCAGCTTCCGGGCCGTGCTCGTCCGGCTGACCAGAATGTCGGCGGTGCGCCGGTAACGCGGGTGCATGGTGTCGTTCACGACGTACACGTGGCTGCGGCCATTCACGGTGACGCGAACCCGCGCGCCGCACCCGACCTTCCGCAGCAGGTCACGGCTGAGGGCGATCTGCCCCCGTTGAGTGGGGCCGCAGGCCGAGATCTGGGGCGTCCGGTCGGTCTGGGCCCGCACCGCGTTGTAGTGGCTGACGCGCTGGAGCGAGTAGGTAGCAGCCTGCCCCTGGACAGCGAGGGCGGCCAGGGCGGTGACGAGAAAACGCCGCATAGCGCCGCACCTTAGCGTTGAGTGGACACCAATTCCGTAACCTCTATCCTCGGCGGCTCAAGGACGAGTTGAGCCTCTGGCGGCGGCGTTCCTCCCTCCGGCCTTGCAGATGAAGCCTCCAGGCCTGAACGCTCACCGCGAGGGCAACGGCAATCCCCAGGGCGAGTTCGGCGAGGAGGATGTCGAGCAGAAACGTCATGCCCCAGGGTGCCAAACAGGAGTCAAAAAAAGCTCAAAGCCAGGCCTGGCAACGCCGCATCGGGGAGCGTCCAGCCCCACGCTAGCCTGCGGCATGACCCACCCGCCACGTCCCGACCGTCCCCGCATCCTCGTCGCCAATGACGACGGCATCTTCTCGCCCGGCATCAAGGCGCTCGCCCTCGCCCTGGCCGATGTGGGAGACGTGGTGGTCGTCGCGCCCGACGTGGAGCAGTCGGCGGTGGGGCACGGCATCACCATCCGCCGCCCGCTACGGTTCAAGCACACGGCCTCGGCAGGCTTCGGGGAAATTCCCGCCTACCGGGTGGACGGCACCCCCGCCGATTGCGTGGTGCTGGGCGTTCACTTGCTCGGGCGGCCCGATCTGGTCGTCAGCGGCATCAACCTGGGGCCGAACCTGGGCGACGACCTGACCCATTCGGGCACGGTCGCGGCGGCTATCGAGGGGCTGGCGCTGGGGCTGCCCGCCATCGCCTTCAGCCAGCGCTCCGGCGAGGGCGGTGAGTACAGCTTCACGGCGGGGGCCGCCTACGCCGCCCGGCTGGCGCGCGAGGTGCTGGAGCGGGGCCTGCCGCCGCGCGTGCTGTTGAACGTCAATTTCCCCGCTCCCCCGGCCCGGGGCGTGCGGGTCACCCGGGTGGGCGAACACCGCTGGGAGGATTCCATCGTGACCCGATTGGACCCCGAGGGCCGCGAGTACCACTGGGTCGCCGGAGCCAGCCGCGCCCCCGACGCGCACGATCTGGACACCGACTACGGCGCGGTCCAAGCGGGCTACATCAGCGTGACCCCGGTGCGGCTGGACCTGACGGCCCGCGACCTGCTGGGCGAGGTCGCGGACTACGTGCCGGAGGTGTAGGTCAGGGCGCCGTATGAATCCTTAACTGGGCGGCGGGAATGGGGATCAGTTTGAGGTTCCGCAGATCAGTGGGGTCCAGCCGGTAGACGAGTACAGCGCGTTCCTTGCGTGCGGTGGCCTGGAAGAGTTGGGCTGGGGTGCTGACCAGGCGGGCGAAGGAGGTCTGGGCGCCCTCAGCCAGTGGTGCCGGGAGGAGGCCCTTTTTCACCGTTCGGACACGCAAGAGGTAGGGAAGGGAAGAACCACAGCAGCTTGCCCCGGCCCTCTTTCGAAGGATTTCCTCGTTGTTCAGGATTGCGTACAGGGTGTTCTGGGGGGCGGCTATCTCCAGGTAGTGCTGAGCAGGACCCGCCTCCTGCCCCTCTGGAACGTATGCAATTTGGAGGGGATCACGCAGCATGGGCTTGAGTTCGTCGGTCAATTTGACAGCCAGCGAGAAGGCATACATGTCCGTCGCCCGCACGGGTGTGGCTGTGGTGCCCAATTGCAGGTGAGCCGGGCCGATTTGCAGCAGAGGGTTGTCGATGCCTTGCAGGCGGATGGGAACGCTGAGGGAGGTCCGTAGGCGTTCAATCAACGTTGCGGCGTCAACGTAAAGCTCTCCAGCCACTCGTTGAGTGTCCAGCCCGAGGTCCAGGCTCTGGGCGTCCTTTTCCCCGGGGAATCCCAGCTCCAGGCGGGTGTCGGCAATGGTCTTGACCGTGACGCCCCCAGTTCTGAGGGCGGCGATCAGGTCAGAGAGCAGCAGGAGATGGTTGGCCGGGGTGGGGGAAACGTGGGCGCGACACTCGGCTTCCAGAGCGGCGCGTCCCCCGGGTTGCGCCAGCCTCCTGCGCAGGTCGTCGGCGTCCTTCTGAGGAAGCTGTTTCAGAAACGCCTCGTCATAGGTGCAGGTTTGTATCCGGGGATCGGGAACGGCCCGCACCGTCGGCACCTGCGCCAGCGCCTGCACGCCGAGCAGGGTAGCGACTCCGGCGAGGAGCGCGGCGCGGACGGCTTGCGGGAGGGTATGCACCCGGTTCAGGTCCCGCGCGATGGCGTGCGGGCTGCCCAGATCGCGCAGGGCAGCCCGCAGGGCTTCCGCCTCGCCCAGGCCCAGCAACCGGTAGCGGTACACCTTGTCCTCTACGGCACCGCGCAGTTCCGTCCGCGCGTCCCGCCGCTTCTGGCCCCACAATCCCAGGGTGGCGCGGTTCAGGTACGCTTCCGTCTCCCTCATGCCTGGCTCCCGATCACGCCGCGCACGGCGGCACTGAAGCGTTCGTAGCGTTCGCGCTGGCGGCGCAGTTCCTCCTGGCCGCCCGGGGTCAGGGCGTACACCTTGACCGGGCTGCCCCCCCGCGGGAGGAGCTGGAACTCGCCCCTGATCCATCCGGCCTTTTCCAGGCGGTGCAGGGCGGGGTACAGGGTGCCCTCCCGCAGGGTGAAGTACCCGTCCGTGCTCGCCTGTACGTCGGCGATGATCTGTCCTCCGTACCGCGGCCCCTGTTCCAGGGTGGCGAGCAAAAGCAGGTCGAGGTGGCCTTTGAGCTGCTGGGCGTCCATCAGGCTTCCTTTCTCCATCGGGGGAAGAGGCATAGCTAACCGATGTATGTGCATCGTAAAGCCAGGGGCATAGGAAAGCAAGGGTACAAAACTACCGCGCTTCCAGAACCTCAAAGACCCAGGCCCGCGCCCCCGCAGGCAGGGGGAGGGGCGGTGCCTGGCCCGCCCAGCGGCTCGCCACCAGGGCCAGGCCCGGCTGGGCAGGGCTGACCAGGAGTTCGGCGCCCAGGAAGCCCGGCAGGGCGGGCAGGGCGTTCAGGAAGACGCGCAGGGCGTCCTCGGCCTGATCGCCGCGAACTTCGGTGTAATGGACCTGGGGCCTTGGCGTCACGGGCTCAGCCTACGGCCCGGGCCGCTCACTCGCCGTACAGCTTGAGGGGGTCTTTCGGGTTCCAGCGCAGGTAGGTGCCGAAATGCAGGTGCGGCCCGGTGCTGCGGCCTGTGTTGCCCACCCGGCCGATGACCTGCCCGCGCACCACCCGGTCGCCCGCGCGGGCGAGGTTGGCGCTGAGGTGCGCGTAGCGGGTGATCCAGCCGTCCGGGTGTTCAATCACGATGGTCCAGCCCCAGCCCCTCTCGAAGTCGGCGCGGGATTCCAGCACCCGGCCCGAGCGGGCTGCCCGGACAGTCGTTCCCTCGGGCGCCACGATGTCCACCCCGTAGTGCATCTCGTGGTCCCCGTCGATATTGCGCTCGCCGAAGCCGCTGCTCACGTACCTGTACCCGGATACCGGCCACAGCCACCCCGATGATGAGGGAACCGCGGACACCCGGATGGACGCGGTGCGGACGGTCGCCCCCTGGGCGGGACGGCCCGCGCTCCTGGCCGCCGGGGTCCGGCTCGCCGCGCTCGGCAGCCGCGCGGCCACGTTGCGCCCGGGGATCTGAACGACCACCCCGGCCCGCAGCGGGCGCCCCGCGTCGATCCCCGGGTTGGCACGCAGCAGTTGCGAGAGGGTGAAGCCGTAGCGGTGCGCGATAACGGTCAGGTTCTCCCCGCTCTTCACCCGGTGCGCCTGCCCCGGGAGCTGCCGGTTGGGAATTCGCAGCACCTGCCCGGCCTCGACATGGTCGGCATTTCGCAGCCGCGGGTTCGCGGCCTTGAGCGCCGAGATGCTGATGCCCGCGCGTTTCGCTATCACGGTCAGGTTGTCGCCGGAACGCACTCGGTAGTTCGTCGCGGCGCTCGCCAGGCCCGCCAGGACAAGTATCCCGGTGGCCAGCAGATGCCGGGCCGGGGCCACCCGCGTGCTCGACCTGGCCGGGCTCTGGATGAGAGGGGAATTCACAATCTTTAGCATAAGGGTGGGGCAGTGAGCAGGACGTGAGAAACGCGGGGCGCTACCCTGCCGCCATGACCTCGCCCCCCGCCTACGCCCCGCCCCCCGGACTGAGGCGCCTGCGTCTGCTGCTCGCCTGGGACGGCGCGAGTTTTGCCGGGTGGCAGGCCCAGGCGAATGCACCCAGCGTGCAGGCCACCCTCCACGCGGCCCTCGTGCGCCTCGGCGGGGAGGGCGTGGCCCGGCCAGTTGCGGCAGGCCGCACCGATGCGGGCGTTCACGCGGCGGCGATGCCCGCCCACGTGGACGTGCCTGGGGAGTTCCGTATCCCGGTGGAGAAACTCGCCCGAGCGCTGAATGCCCATCTGCCGCCCAGCGTCGCCGTGCTGGAGGCGGGGCCAGCTCCCCCCGGCTTTCACGCCCGCTTCTCCTGCACCGAGCGGCGATACACCTACCTGCTCCTGGCCGCGCCGCAGCGTCACCCGCTATGGGCCGGACGGGCGCTTCACGTGCCCGGCCCGCTCGACGTACCCGCCATGAATGCCGCCGCCGCCCGCCTCATCGGCACCCACGACTTCGCCGCCTTCGCCACGCAGGAAGACCGGCAGACGGTGCGGGAACTGCGCGCCCTGGAGATTCGGCCCGGCCCCCCCGTTCCTGGCGGCGGAATCCGGGAAGTCCACGTCGCGGGCGAGAGTTTCCTGCGTCACATGGTCCGGGGACTGGTCGGCACCCTGCTCCTCGTCGGCCAGGGCAAGCTGGGGGAGGAGGACGTGGCGGACATCCTCGCCGGGCGCGAGCGGGCGCGGGCCGGGGCGAACGTGCCCGCGCATGGGCTCATGTTCGTGGGGGCGAGCTACGACTCCCCGGCGAGGACGATGTAACGTTCCTCCCGGTACGAGAGGCCGCGTGGGGTAACTTCCGCCTCCCAGTCCCCGCGCCGCGCCGTCTCGCCCATGAATTCGCAGCGCAGCCGCCAATCCTCCCAGGTGGGGGCCCAGGCGCGCACGGACACTCTCCATTCCCCGAGCACCGCCCAACCGATAGCTCGTAGGCGTTCGGGCACCCGCGGCACGTCCAAGCGGGGACCCACGTAGAGGAACCGCGCCCCCGCCGCCGCTGCCGTGGGCAGGTGCGGGATGACGCTCGTGGGGCCGCGCCGGGACACGATGAGGTCGAAAGGGCCGCGCAACGCCTCTGGAACCTCGCTCTTGCCGTCCCAGAGGTGGAACTCGGCCTGCGGGGCGTTCTGCCGGGCGAGTGCGAGCAGTTCCGGTTCACGGTCGTAGGCGACCCAGCGGGCGCAGGACGGACCAAACCTCGCCGCGTCCGGCCCATGCCCGCACCCCGCCTCCAGCACCCGTGTTTCGGGCGTCAGATGCTCCAGCAGCAGCGCGTCGAAGGTCAGCTCCGGGTCAGGGCCGCCCAGCACCCGTGTCCAGGGGTGACGGTACTCACCCAGCTCGCGGGCCAGCCGGGCGTACCACTCGCGGGAATGGGGAAGGTCGGAGCGGTGGGAAGGGGATGGGCGCCTCACAGCGGGGCGTGACCCACGGCCAGCAGGTGGGCGCTGACGCCGAACAGGCTGGGGTCCCTCTCCGTCCGGCGGATCACGTCAAGCAGCCGCTCCCGGCGTTCCCCGTCCGCCCAGAGAGTGTCGAAGTCGGGCACGACGTTGCCCAGGCCCTCCACCGCGTAGAGGTCGGCGTCCTGGAACCCGGCCTCCCGCAGCTCCCCGCTCAGTTCCTCGGGGCGGTGGAAGTACGCGGTCGTGAACCAGCCCAGGGTGGGGTCCGGGGGCTCGTGGGGGCCGCCCTCCAACGTGGCGTTCCGCATGTGCCGGAAACGCTCGTCGGCGTCTAGCCCGGCCAGCAGGCCGTCCAGCGTGCTCGCCGTGCGGGTGATCGCTGCCGCCAGCAGCACCCCGCCGGAACGCAGACAGCGCCGCGCCTCCCGCAGGGCCCGCACCCAGTCCTCCCGCCCGGTGAGGTGGTAGAGCGGCCCCAGCAGCAGGACCCCGTCCGCCTGCCCCGGCGGATAGGGCAAGGCCCGCGCGTCCCCGAGCGTGATGGAGGCGAGCCCCGGCAGCGATGGGTCCCCCCGCACCCGCTCGATATGGGTGGTCGAGGCGTCGAGCAGATGCACCGTGTAGCCCGCCTCCAGCAGCCAGCGGGCATAGGGCCCAGTTCCCCCGCCCACGTCGAGCACGACAGCAGGAGACGGGGGCAGAAAACGCTGCACCAGTTCCCGGGTGCGCTCGAATTCCAATCGGTTGCTGCCCCGCGTCAAGCGGTCATGTTCCCGGTCCTGCCCGTAGTACGCCGCAACTCTGTCCATAGGGCAGCGTAGGGGAGAGGGTCGGGCGAGGGCATCGGCCGGATGGCGGGGGGTCGAGGATCATCTTCCTCGGCCCCCCATCCCTTGCCGGATTACCCCCGCCGCGTCACCCCATCCGTCGTGAGCAGCGTGCCGTATAGGTCGGGGCGGCGATCCCGGAAAAAGCCCATCCCAGCGCGGAACTTTCTCGCCTCGGTGAGGTTCAGCGTGTGGGTCAGCGCCCCCTCGTCCTCCTCGCCGAACTCGGCCACGATCTCGCCCGTGTAGTCGGCGATGAAGGTGTGGCCGTAGTACGTCTGGGTGAGGTCGCCGACGCGCTCGGTGCCGATGCGGTTGCAAGACCCCACGTAGGTGGAGTTGCTGACCGCGTGGCCCTGCATGGCCCGCTGCCACATCTGGTAGTTGTTCGGCGTCTCGACCTCGGCGGGCTCGGTGCCGATGGCGGTGGGGTAGAGCAGGAAGTCAGCGCCCAGCAGCATCATCGCGCGGGCCGTTTCCGGGTACCACTGGTCCCAGCAGATGCCCACGCCCACGCGCCCGAAGCGGGTCCGCCAGACCTTGAAGCCGGTGTCGCCCAGCGCGAAGTAATACTTCTCCTCGTAGCCGGGACCGTCGGGGATGTGGGTCTTGCGGTAGTTGCCCAGCACGCTGCCGTCGGCGTCGATACACACCAGCGAGTTGTAGTGCGCCTGCCCCGCCCGCTCGAAGTACGAGAGCGGCAGCACCACGCCGAGTTCGGCGGCTAGGTTCTGGAAGCGGCCGATAAAGGGGTGCCCTTCCAGCGGGTGCGCCAGCTCGAAGTAGTCCTCGCGCTCGACCTGGCAGAAGTACAGGTTCTCGAACAGCTCGGGGAGGAGGACAACCTGGGCGCCCTGCCGCGCGGCGTCCCGGATGTGGGCCTCGGCGCGGCTCACGTTGTCCTCCAGCCTGTCGGTCATGTGCATCTGGATCACGGCCAGGTTCACGTTCTGCGGCGTCCGGGTCATGCCTCATCCTCCCTTAAATGGAGCCCTAGGCGGCGGGCCACCTCACCTTTGGGGTGGGTGAGGCCGCTGCGGGTGTCCATGTAGTCGCGGTAAACGTCGTCGAAGGCGTGGATCAGGACGGCCATCACGCCGTGCCCATCCACCTGGAGCCCCTGAAGGCGGAAGCCCGCGCGCAGTTTGGGGATCAGCACCGCGTTGTTCGTCGCGTGGTGGTGGCTGCGAACGAGGCGGTAGCCCTCGGCCCCCAGCGCGGACAGCACCACCGGGAGCAGCCGGGTGTAGAGGCCCTTGCTGCGGTGGGCGGGCAGGAACGCCGTGTTCACCATGTACGCCGTCCGCGCGTCCCACTGGCGCGAATACTGCCAGCCCGCCACCTCGCCCCCATGCGCGATCAGCCAGGCGTAGCGGGGCACCTCCGGGCTGGAAAACGGGGCAGGTTCGGCCCAGTCGAAGGACACCGAGGCGTAGGCAGCGTCCTCCAGCCGCGCGTACACGTCCCCGTAGACCTCGTAGGGGACGCGGTGGAGAGTGTAGCCGCCGCCCAGGTCCACGCCCTCCCCCTCGACCTCTGGCAGGGGTACGGGGGGAATGGTCGCCGCCGCGTCCGCTCCTGTCTCCGGGACGTTCAGCCCCAGCCGCCTCGCCGCCTCGCCCGACGGCTGCCGAAAGCCGCTGCGGACATGCATCGCCTCCCGGTACGTCGGGTCCAGGCTGAGGGTGAGCGCCACGTTCAACCCGCCCTCGTACAGATTCAGGCCCTGGAGGAAGAATCCGGCGCGCAGCTTGGGGACGATGACCCGGTTGTTCGTCGCCCGGTGGTGGCTGGTCACGAGGGTGTACCCGGCGGACCGGTATGCGGCGAGGACGTGCGGGAGCAGCCGGGAGTACAGCCCCCGCCCCTGGTGCTCGGGGAGAATCCCCGTGTCCGCCATGTAGACCGTCCGCTCGCCCTGCTGGTGCGCGTGGTGCCAGCCGATCAGGTCCCCGCCGTGGAGGAGGCCCCACTGGAAGGTTTCGCCGGGCGGGGGTGGGGTCTTGGCGGGTGGGTCGAAGGCGTACCCCCAGGTGCCGCCGAAGATGCGGTTCTCCAGCCGGGCGCAGGCATCCCGGTAGAGGTCGTAGGAGATGGGCCGGGCCTCGTACCCGTCGCCCAGGGGAATCACTCCCCCGTCCACAGCGTCCCCGCCGGTTGCTGCTGGGTCATGCAGTGGAAGGAGCCGCCGCCCTCGATGATCTTCCGGCTCATCAGGCCGATGACTTCACGACCGGGGAAGAGGGGGCGAAGCACCTCCAGCGCCCGGGCGTCGTTCGGGTCCCCGTACTGCGGCACGACCACGAAGCCGTTGCCGATGTAAAAGTTCGCGTAGGTGGGGGGCAGGCGGCCCTCGGCCCCTTCCAGACGGTTGACCGGCAGCGGCAGCTCCACGATGCGGAAGGGCTCGCCGTTCAGGTCCGTCATCCCTCGCAGATCGGCCAGATTCTTCTGCATGGTCGGGAAGTTGGCGTCCCCCTCGTCCCCCGCCACGCTCGTCACAATCGTCCGCTCGTCCGTGAAGCGGGTGATGGTGTCGATGTGCCCGTCGGTGTGGTCGTTCTCCAGGCCGCCGTTCAGCCAGAGAAGCTTTTGTATGCCCAGAGTTTCGCGCAACAGCGCGGCGTAGCCTTCCTCCGTCAAGCCCGGATTGCGAGTCGGCGTCAGGAAGCAGGAACGGGTCGTCAGGCCCACACCCGCGCCGTTCACCTCCAGCCCGCCGCCCTCCAGTATCTCGGGGCGGTCCCAGTGGGGGAGCCCCAGGAACTGCGCCACATACTCGGGCACCTGGTCGTCGTTCTGCCAGTGGAACTTGCCGCCCCAGGCATTGAAGCGCCAGTTCACCAGGGAGACCCGGCCCCGCCCGTCCCGCACGAAGATCGGCCCGTTGTCCCGAATCCACACGTCGTCCAGCGGGACGCGGTGAAAGGTCACGTCCACATTCCCCAGCCGCCCCCGCGCGTCCGCCTCGCTCTCATCGTCCCGCACGAGGAGGTGGACGGGCTCGAAGCGCGCGATGGTCCGCACCAGCTCCGCGAACTCGTCCCGCACGCCCGCCAGGTGGCCGAACCACAGGTCGTCGCCTTGCGGCCAGCTCATCCAGGTTGCGGCGTGTTCGGCCCACTCGGGGGGCATGGTAAAGCCCCGCTCACGGGGCGACGGGGCGGTGGGAGGCAGGTGCGGGGCGGCGTTCACGGCGCGCATTGTCGCATCCCCGAGTCTGGGGAAGGTGACGCTTGCTGCCTGGGGCTGTCCTAGGTTTTAACGAAGGGGTCTTGAGCCGTAGCTCCGCATTTTCTCATCCCAGCAGCGAGAAGTCGTCGGGGCAGGCCAGCGCGCGGAAGTGGGCGGCCTTCTCGGTCAGCCCCATCTGCTCGTAGCAGGCGGCGAGCTTGAGGGCGAAAAACTCGACGGCGCGGCAGTCCTCACGGCGCTCGGCGGCTTCGAGGCACTCACGGTAGTAGAGCACAGCGAGGTGGTACTGCGCTCCCGACGCAGCGTGTTCAGCTCGGCAGTGACTCATCCTGAGGGACACGATGTCGTTGGGCACGCCGTTCATGGCCCTGAGTGTAGACAGGTCGGTGACCAGATGAATGCAAGGTGAACCCGATTCTGCCTTTTGGACTCGGCACAAGGAGGATGAAAGTCCCGACGCTTCACACCACCCGGGCCCGCACGGCGAGGGTCGGCAGGTCCACCTCCGTCAGCCGGACCTTCAGGGCCGTGCCTGCCGGGGCCGGAGTGCTCACGGGCAGGTCGAGGGCGAGGTCGGGGATCAGCAGGGTCGCCTGCGGGCCGCGCCGGTCCACCACCACGGCGTCCCACTCGCGTTCCGGCTGCGCGGCGATGAAGCGCAGGGTGTGGTGGCGGCGGCTGAGGCGCTCGGCCTGCCGGGTGGCGTCGGCGTTCATCTGGGCCTGGGCGACGCGGGCGGCGACCTCCTTGCCGGAGAGGGGGTCCGCACCTGTCAGGTGCGCCCGGAGTTGCTGATGCACCACCAGGTCGAGGTAGCGCCGCATCGGGCTCGTCGCCTGGGCGTACAGGTCCAGGCCCATGCCGTGGTGCGGCCCCGGCGCGGGCTGGAAGCGGGTGCGGGCCAGCGTCTTGCGCCGCGCCCAGTGGGCGTTCAGCGTGTCGCCCCGCACGTCCCGTGTCGGCGCGTCCTGAGTGGCGAAGGGCAGGGGAATGCTGTGGTCGTCCGCATAGATCGCCGCCGCCCACCCCGCCAGCGTCATGCACTCCTGCACCACCGAGCGCATCTCCGGCTTGGGGAGGGGGGTGACGCTCGCGCCCCCCGCGTCGGCCTTCACCCGCACCTCGGGCAGGTCGATGGAGAGCGCCCCCTCCGACTCGCGCAGGGTGCGGCTCGCGCGGGCGAGGCGGGCGAGCGTGACGAAGGGTTCCTCGCCCGCCTCCAGCCTCTCCTGCGCCTCCGTATACGTCAGCCGCGTCACCCGCACCCGCGTCAGCGCCACGTCTACCGCCTCCGCGTTCCCGTCCTCGTCGAGGTCGAGCGAGATGGAGAGGGCCGGGCTGGTTTCCGCCAACCCCAGGCCCGCGCGCTCAACCAGGGCGTCCGGCAGCATCCCGATGGTCTGATCGGGGAGGTAGAGGGTGGCCCCCCGGGAGCGCGCCTCCTCGTCGAGCGGGCTTCCCGCCGGGGCGAGGGCGGCCACGTCCGCCACATGCACCCACAATCGGGTCAGGCCGCCTTCCAGAGGTTCGATCCCTACCGCGTCGTCCGGGTCGCGGTTGCCCTCGTCGTCAATCGCGTAGGCGGGCAGGTGGGTGAGGTCCAGGCGGCCCTCCTGCGGGTCCTGCTCCTCTGGAAAGGCGGGCACGGGCAGCGTCACGGGCGTCAGGGCCGCCCCGAGGCGGTCGGCGTAGGGCGTCCTCGCCTCGGTCCACAGGCCCAGCCGCAGCAGCAGGGCGTGGGCCGCCTCGGGGGTCTCGGGCTGGCCCAGTTCCCGCAGGGTCCGCGATTTCTCCTGCTTGCCGCGGGCAACGAGTTCCACCTCCGTGCGCTGCGCGGGCGTCAGTTCGGGGAGGGCGGGCGAGGGGGCAGTCATCCCCCGAGGATACGGGGAAGCGGGCCGATGGGAAGAATGGGAAGTAGAGCTTGATACTCCTGCGGCGAAACTGCCCAAGTCCCCCGAAATCTCCTCCGTCGGGGTGCCCCTCCACCTCTCCGAATCAGAGAAGTGAAAGCTGCACTTGACATTCTTTGAGGAAGATGTTTCTATGTTTCCAAAGGAGGAGCGCATGAATGAACACGTGGACGAGGGTTTCCGTGCTCAGGTGGAGCGTCTGGTGGCCGAAGGCAAACTCACCCCCGAGGAGGCGGCCGGGCTGCTGGAGGGGATGGTGGAGGAGCCCCCCGGCACAGCAGAACTGACCGCTCTCCCCATCGCGGCCGATTCGGGAGACACGCCCCCCGATCTGCTCCTGAAGGTCAGCGGGTACAACTTGACGGTGATTCAGGACGGGGAAGTGGGCCAGCCCCAGCTCAGCGCCAACCGCGAGGGCCTGCTCCGCCTGACGGCCACACCGGAGGGCTGGGAGGTCGCGCGCATTCACCGCGGACCGGTGCATGGCGAGACCCTGCGGGCCATCCTGACCGTGCCCTTTGCGCCCCGGCATGTCCGGGCGAAGGTCAACGGCGGCAACCTCACGCTGCCCGACATCGGCGGCGAGATGCTGGCGGACGTGAACGGCGGAAATGTCCGCATGGGCCGCGCGGCCAGCCTGCGGGCCGATGTGAACGGCGGGAATTTCAACGCCACTGAGATGGGTGGCCCGACACACCTGAGCGTGAACGGCGGCAACCTGACGCTGGAGGGCGCCCAGGCGTTGAACGCCAGCGTGAACGGCGGGAACCTGCGCTGGGCCGGAAGCCTCGCCGGGGGGAACCACCGCCTGGAGGTGAACGCGGGGAACGCCACCCTGCACCTGCTGCCCGGCAGCAGCGTCCGCTTCGAGGCTGACGTGACCGTGGGGACCTTCAAGGCCGATTTTCCCACCCAGAAGAGTGGCGGTTTCGTCAACACGCGTTACCACGGGCAACTGGGCCGTGGGGAGGCTCTCCTCTCGTGCCGGGTGGCCGCCGGACAGGTCAAGGTCGTGACCGCATGAAAGAGAAAGTCAAACGCCTGCTCGACCTGGTGCGCGCCGGTCGCCTGAGCCTGGAGGACGCCGGGCCGCTCCTCGCCGCCCTGAGCCCCCGCCTCGCCCTCACGGACAGCGACCGCGAACTCATCGCGTCCCTGCTCGCCCGCGAGGACCTGGACACCGGGCAGGTCGCCGACCACCTGCTGCTGCTGCGCGGCGTGCGTGACACGCCCCCGTCGCCGCCCTTTCCCCCCAGGGCGCCGCGCGCCCCCGGCTGGCCGGGTGTGGACGGGTGGGTGGACCGCTTCACCGACAACATCGAGGGCTTCGTGGACCGCATGGAGGACACTGTGGAACGTGCCGTCGAGGGCAGAGGACCCCGCTCCCGTTATTCCTACGCCTATCCCGGGCCGGGCCGGACCTCCCGCCTCCTGCGCATCCAGGTCGAGTCGAACGAGGGGGACGAGTACACCGCCAACCTCCCCGTCAGCCTCGCGCCGCACCTGGGCAAGCTGATCCCGCCGCACGGTCGGGAGGCCCTGGAACGCGCGGGCCTGAGCATCGAGGCGCTGCAACTCCTGATCGAGGCCGACCCACCCCCCGGCGACCTCATCGAGACCGAGGACAACGAGGGCAACAGCGTCAAGATCAGCCTGAAGTGATACGAAATTGCGGTGAGTCGAAGACGAGGAGCGAGCGGAGCGGGCGGCAACGAAGACCAGCTTGTGGCGATGGAAGAACATTCGGTGTCTTGTCCGAATGTTCTGGAATCAGAGCAAGCCGGTATGAGGGAGAGGGTGCGCGGCCAGCCGAACGAGGGAAATGACCCCGCACCCCCACCCGCCCGCCGCGTACCCTGAGCCATGCCCAGACCCCTGCCCCTGCCCTTTCCCGACGAGACCGAGGCCCCGCTCGTCACCGAGCTGCGCTTCCCCACGAGCGGCGTGACCGTGCGCGGCGTCTTCGAGCTCAACGAGTTCGCCACCCTGTCCCCCGAGAACCTGGACTTCCTGCGGCTGTACATCCGCGTGCGCGGCAACCTGAAGGAGGTCGAGCGCGTGCTCGGCATCAGCTACCCCACCGTCCGCGCCCGCTTCGACACGCTGCTGCGCGCCATCGGCTACGAGCCCGAACTCGCCGACCCGCAGGCGGAGGTGCTCGAACGCCTGGAGCGCGGCGAGATCACCCCGGACGAGGCGGCCCGGAAGCTGCGGCGGTAAGGGGACGCGGGGTGGGGTCCTTTCCCCAAGGTCGAGAGGTCAACACTTGAACACCTCCCCCGCCCCCCTCGCCCCCGCCACCGGAGCTTTCGACGACGTGCAGCGGTTCTGGGCCGCCGTGGATGCCAGCGAGCGCCGCGCCCTGCCCCTTGAGGACACCTTAGAGCAGATGTATTTCGGGCGACTGAGTCAGGCCCTCGCCCAGTTCACGGCCTGGGCTGACCTGACCCCGTCGCGGCTGGCCGAGACCTACGGCACGCATGAGGCCTACTTCCGGGCGCTCGGCCCCCAGCCCGGGCGGCTGCGGGAGGAGCTGCGTATGGACTCGCTGTACACGGCGCTCCGGGCGCTCTTCCCCGAGGCGGTTCCGGCACGGGTGAACTTCGTCATGGGCGACTTCTCCTGCGCGGGCACCGTGGCCCCGGGTCAGATTCTGCTCGCCCTGGAGTTCTTCCCCCCGGTCGAGGCGTGGCCCCTCGCCCTGCCCCACCTACCGCTCCCGGGGCCGCACGCGCTGCCCGCCCGGCTGGCCCACGAGCTGGTGCATGTGCAGCAACTCGCGCGCTGCCCGGACCTCGCCCTCGCCGAGCCGACCGTGCTGGAACTGGCCCTGCTGGAGGGCGCGGCCGAGTACGTCGGCGAACGGCTGAGCGGCGGGCTGACCGCCCCGCACGCGCATCTGTTTGGCCAGATGAACGCCGCCGAGGTCTGGGCGGCCTTCCGCGAGGAGGCGGATTCGCGCGACGGGTCCGCCTGGGTCCACGGCAGCCCTGCCCGCCCCGAGTGGCCCGCCGACCTTGGGCACTTCGTCGGCTACGAACTCTGCCGGGCCTACCACGAGCGGCACGCGGCGGAGGCGAACGTCATCCGGGACATCCTCCACGCTTTCGAGTCCCCCGAACGGTTCCTCCTCCCGGTCAGAGAACGCCCCGGTAAATCTCGTCCAGGGTGATGGACCGGCCCAGGCAGGGGAGATCGATGCTGCCGCTGCCGCTCAGGTCCTGGAGTGCCCACCCGCCCGGCCCCCGACCGTAGGCGTACACGCGCCGCTCCCGCTGCTCCACGATCAGGTATGTCTGGAGGCTGGGAATGGCCGTGTACACGCCGTACTTGCCGAAGCGGTCGTGGGCGGCGGTGCTGTCGGACAGAACTTCCACCAGCAGGCAGGGGGAGGTCTTGGCATATCGGTCGTTGTCATTCCGGTCGCAGACCAGCATCACGTCCGGGTAGAAGAAAGAGGCGCTGTCCTCCACCCTCAATTTCATGTCGTTCTGGTAGAGGCGGCAGCCTGCCCGGACGGCGTCGGCGTACAGCACGCCGAAGATGTTTCCGGCAATCAGCACGTGCGGCTCGCTGGCCCCCGCCTGGGCATGCAGCGGGTAGACGAAGCCGCCCACGTACTCGCGCTTGTAGGGGCTCTTCTCCTCCGTCCGCAGGTACTCCTCCACGCTCATCGCTCGGGGGGCGGGGTCGCTCATGCGTCTATCGTAGCCGCGCCAGGTCGTCCCACACCAGCCGCACCTCGCGCAGCTCGCCGCCGGGGACGCTCTCGGTCTTCTCGCCCGCCTCGCGGCCTCCCCGGCGCAGATACCACTCCCGGGTGGGGTTCTCAGCGAGGACCCATAGGGCCAGACTCCGGTGTCCACGTGCGTGCAACTCCCGGGCCAGCGCCGAGAGGAGGGCCCGCCCCATCCCCTGTCCCTGCGCGGCCTTCAGGGCATAGAGCGTGAACAGTTCCGCGTCGATCCCGGGATGGTCGCGGGGCGGCCCGGCGGACGCGAACGCCACGACCTCCCCACCCCGCTCGGCGACGAGGACGACCTGGGCCGGGTCGGCGGTGGCCCCCTCCCACATCCGTTGCCGCCGCTCGCGGGCCGCGCCGTCCGTCACCCGGTCCAGAAAGTCCTGCGGCATCCGCCCCGTGTACGTCTCCCGCCAGCTCGTCACGTGGACGTGGGCGATGGCCGGGGCGTCGGCGGGTGTGGCGGGCCGGACGGTGAAGGACATGGCCCAAAGGGTAGCTGGGCGGGCGGCCCGGAGTTGCGAAATCTGTCAGACCTTCCTGCTTACCCTGGACCGATGGTGCGGCCCGTGCCCGGCGACGCGGAGGAGACCCCGGAATTCCAGTTCCGGCACCGCTCCCTCCTCGTCATCCTGGGGTGCGTGCTGGGCGCGTCCATCGTCACCCTGTGCGTCTCGGGGGCCTGGCTGTTCACGGCCCTGGACCGCCTGGTGCTCAGCTTTATCGTGGTCAAGAACGCCGTGCTGTTTGTCTGGCTGTGGCGCAGGCCCCGGGCGCTGGTGCGGGTGGGCGTCCTGGAACTCCTGTTCGAGGGCATCGGCGGCGTCGGCAAACTGTGGCTGGCCCTGATGGTCGATCAGACGGCCTACAGCCTGGGGGGCTACTCCTACTGGCTGATGCTGAACTACTTCATCGCCGCGCTGGTCTGGCGAGGTCGCGCGGCCCTGTGGGTGTCCCTGGGCTGGTTCGCGGTGCTGCTCACGCTGGGGGGTCTGTACTGGTTTTCCCCCGGTATTCCGGGGGGCACCAAGCAGCAGTACGGCAATACCCTCCTCCAGCTCTACCTGACGCACGCCACCCTGATCGCGTTCCTGACCCTCCAGGGCGGGCTGCTGCGGCAATACCTCCTCGCCATCCTGAGGGCCGAGCGCCACGCCCGCCTGGCGCACCTCGACGGGCTGACGGGCCTCGCCAACCGGCGGCAACTGGAGGAGTGGCTGCGGCTGGGCCGCGAGCGGGCGGAGGGAACCGGGCAGGACTGGAGCGTCATCCTCTTCGACCTCGACCACTTCAAACGGGTGAACGACACCCACGGGCACGCCGCCGGGGACGAGGTGCTCCGGGCCACCGCCGCCGCCGTCCGGGGGGTGCTGCGCAACGGCGAGTACCTGGGCCGCTGGGGGGGCGAGGAGTTCCTGGTGATCCTCCCGGGGGTGGGCCAGCCCGCCGCCGCCCGGGTGGCCTCGCGCCTTCAGGCGGCGGTGGCCGCCGCGCCGCATGGGGGCGTGGGGCCGGTGACGGTCAGTTGCGGCGTGGCGCAGGGCGCCCCCGGGGAAAGCGTCCCGGCGCTGCTCGCCCGAGCGGACGAGGCCCTGTACGCGGCCAAGCGGGGGGGCCGGGCCCTGGTGGAGGTGGCGGGCTGAGCGCGGCTCCCGCTCAGCCGCCCGCCTTCTCCTCCCGCGCCCGCCGCCACGCCACGTAGCTCACCCGGTCGATGGTGAAGGTGTCGCGCGTGCGGGTGTACGTACCCCGGCCCCCCATCCGCCCCACCAGGTCCAGGGCGGCGGTGTCCACGTACATCCGCGCCTCGTCGAGCAGGGCGTCCCCGCGCAGGTGCAGCCCCAGCACCTCGCCCAGGATTACGCGGGTGCGGCCGATCAGAACGGTTTGCACCTCGCGGCATTCCAGGGCGGCGGGGCTCCCGGCGACACGCGGCACACGGACCGAGACGCCCGGGGCGAGGGCTACCCCCAGCGTGTCCGGCTCCGCCATCCCGTGCGGAAAGTCCGTCGCGGTGGCGTTCATCAGGGGCGCGAGGTCGGCGCTCACGAGGTTCACGGTGAACTCCCCCCCGGGGCCGATGTGGAGCGCGGTGTCTTTCGGCGTGCCGTCCGCCCGGTCGCCGGGCCCGAAGGCCACGACCGCCGGGTCCGACCCCATCAGCCCGAAGTAGGAGAAGGGGGCGAGGTTGACGTGCCCGTCCGCGCCCAGGGTGCTCACCCAGGCGATGGGGCGGGGCACGACCACGTTCGTCACGAGCTTGTAGCGGTCGGCGGCGCTCAGGGCGGTGAGGTCGAAGTGGAAAAAGGGAGGCGGGGTCATGGCTCAGGGTAGCGGCCCCCGTCAAGGCCGCACTATCCTCGGCGGGTGCCGGAGAAGACCCCGTCCCTGAGCTACCGCGCGGCCTACGCGCGGCTCTCGCGCATCGCCGCCGAGCTGGAGACGGGCGAGGCCGACCTCGACCGCGTGCTGCCGCTGCTGGAGGAGGCCCGCGCCGCCTACGCCGCCTGCCGGGGGCGCATCGAGGCCGTGCGCGCGGTGCTGGCGGGCGAGTGGGGGGGCGCGGAGACGGACCCGGAGGATGAGGACGACGCGGACGAGGCCGCCGAAGACGGGGCGGAGGACGACCCCTACGCCGACCCGTTCTGACGCGCCTCCCGGGCGGCCGGGGGCGTATCCTCGCCTCATGAGTGACGCCCGCCCTTCCACCGCCACCCCCGCCGAGGGGGCCCGGGTGCCCCGGGTGATCCCCTGGGTCTACCGCCTGGTCGTCTTTACCACCACGCTGCCCATCTTTCTGCGCGGCCAGCGCGTCGAGATTCATGGCCGCGAGCACGTCCCGCCGCCCGGTACGCCGCTGATCGTGGCGGGCAACCACCGCACGGGCTTCGACCCCTTCCTGATCGCGTACAGCCTGCCGCCAGGCCGCTTTCTGCAGTTCATGGCGAAAAAGGAGCTGTTCGTGCCCGTGATCGGGGACATCATCCGGGCGGGGGGCTCCTTCCCGGTGGACCGCAGCGCGAATGACCTGGGGGCCGTGCGGACCAGCCTGCGCATCCTGCAAGCGGGGGGCACGCTCGGCATCTTCCCCGAGGGCACGCGCGGCGGCGGCGAGATGCAGGGGGGCGTGGCCCTCCTCGCGCTCAAGGGCAAGTCGCCCGTGCTGCCCGTGGGGCTCAGCCGCCAGGGCAGGCGCTGGATCGTGCGCTTCGGCGAGCCGCTGCCGCCCACGGGGGGCATGAAGGCCCTGACCGCCGCCCTCGGCGAGCGCCTGGCCGAACTCGCGCAGCCGGTGGGCGAAAGGGTCAGCGGGGGCTGAGGGCCGGTCACAGTGCCCCCGAGGGGCTATAGTGGCGCCGACGGAAGCGGGGGAAGCCGGTGGAACTCCGGCACTGTCGCGCAACGGTGACCGCTCGTGGGGCGGAAGTCCGAACACCCGCCCCGTCCCGGCCCGCGCCGCAGAGGCGTGGCCGGTGGCCTGACCTCTCGCGGAAAGAGGGACCGCCCGGACGATCCCCATGAGGGTCACAGCGTCTGGATGTGTTCACTTCCGCCCCCCACCCGGGGCGGCTTCGTTTTCCCTGAGGGCAAGGAGGAACGTATGAAGACCCTTCTGACCCTGACCGCCACCCTCGCCCTGACCGCCACCGCGGGCGCGACGAGCTATCCCCTCACTCTGACGGACGACCTGGGCCGCAAGGTTACCCTGAAGGCGGAACCGAAACGGATCGTCAGCGTGCTCCCCAGCACGACCGAGACGCTGTGCGCGCTGGGCCTCTGCGACCGCCTCGTGGGGGTGGACGACTACAGCGACTTTCCCCAGCAGGTCACCAAGCTCCCGAAGGTGGGCGGCCTGTACAACCCCAACATCGAGGCGATGGTGGCGCTGAAGCCCGACCTCGTGATCGTGAGCAAGTACGGCAAGCTCGTCGAGCCGCTCACCCAGGCGGGCGTGACGGTCCTGGCGATCAACCCCGAGACCTACGACGAGGTGTTCTCCAAGACCCTCACGCTGGGGCGGGTCGTCAACCGCGAGGCGCAGGCGAAACAGCTTGTTCTCAACATGCGCCGGGACATCGCCCGGGTCGAGATCCTGACGAGGAACGCCGTTCGCAAGCCCACGACCTACCTGGAGATCGACCCCACCCCGTACTCGGTCGGGCCGAACTCCTTCATGGGCGTGCTCCTCACCAAGGCGGGGGCGCGCAACATCATCCCTGCCAGCATGGGCGACTTCCCCAAGGTGGACCCCGAGTTCATCGTGAAGGCGAACCCTCAGCTCATGCTGGGGCTGGATGCCAAGGCTGCCGCGGGCCGTCCCGGCTGGAACACCATCCAGGCCGTGAAGGCGGGCCGGGTGCTGGAGATTCCGAAGGAACTCGACACCATCCTCAGCCGCCCCGGGCCGCGTCTGCCGCAGGCGCTGCGGGGCCTGGCCCGCCTCGTCCACCCCGAACTCTTCAAGTAAGGCGGTGAGCCGTGAGCCTTGAGGGGGAGGGGCGGGTACTCCCCGTTCCCACACGCGGGCCGCGACGCCTGGGCCGCACCGCCGCGCTGGTGGCCGTGCTGCTCGCCGCCGTCGTCCTCGCGGTGGGGCTGGGGAGCGTCACGATTCCGCCCGGTGACGTGCTCGGCGCCCTGTGGCGGGGCCTAAGTGGCGCCGACCTCGCCGGGAACGACGTGATCGTGTGGCAGATTCGCCTGCCGCGTGTGGCGATGGGTGTGCTCGTCGGCGCGTGCCTGGCCGTGTGTGGCGGCGCCTTTCAGGGCGTGTTCCGCAACCCGCTCGCCGACCCCTACCTGCTCGGTGTGGCGAGCGGGGCGGGGCTGGGCGCGACGGTCGGGATCGTGGCGGGGTGGCCGCGGGCGACCATTCCCCTCGTCGCGCTGGGCACGGCCCTGGGGGCGGTCGCGCTGGCCCTCGGCCTCGCGCGGGAGGGGCGGCGCTTTCCGCCCACCCGGCTGATCCTGGCGGGGGTGGTCGTCGGGAGCGTCCTCAGCGCCTTCTCCACCTTCCTGATCCTGCGCGGCGAGGACCGGGCGCGGCAGGTGCTCGCGTATACCCTGGGCGACCTGGGCTTCAGCGGGTGGCGGGACGTGGCGACGGTGCTGCCGTATGCCGCCGTTGGCTGCGGCGTGCTGATCCTGCTCGGCCGGGCGCTCGACACCCTGGGGCTCGGGGACCTGACGGCGCGCAGCCTGGGGGTGCCCGTCGAGCGGCTGCGGCTGCTCGTCGTGATCGCCGGGAGCGTGGCGACCGCCGCCGCCGTCGCGTATGTGGGCATCATCGGCTTCGTGGGGCTGATCGTGCCGCACGTCGTCCGGCTCGCGTGGGGGGCGAATCACCGCGTCCTGCTGCCCGTCTCCGCGCTCATGGGCGGGGCGCTCCTCGTGCTCGCGGACCTGCTCGCGCGGACGACCATCCTCTCGCAGGTCGGGGTGGTCACGACGCTGCTGGGGGGACCGTTCTTCCTGTGGCTGCTGCGGCGGGGACGGCATGAGTAGGGCGGTGGGCGCGGACACGCTGGAGGCCCGCGACCTTCACGTCCGGGCCGGGAGTTTCCCGGCGGTGCGTGGGGTCAGCGCCCCTTTCCGGGCCGGGCAGTTCGCCGCCGTGATCGGGCCGAACGGGGCGGGGAAAAGCACCCTGCTGCGCGCGTTGCTGGGCCTGAACCTCCCGGAGGCGGGGGAGGTCCGCCTCTCTGGCCGCCCTCTGCGCGAGTGGCCGCGGGCGGAACGGGCCCGCCGCCTCGCCTACCTCGCGCAGGGGGAGGCGCTGCCCCTGGACGCCCGCGTGCGCGACGTGGTGGCGCTGGGGCGCGGGGCGGGCGAGTGGCGCTGGGGCCTGATCCCCACCCGGCCCTGGACCCGGGCCGACGAGGACGCCGTGACGGACGCCCTGACCCGCACCGACACGCTGGGATTTGAGCATCGGCGCGTGGCGGAACTCTCGGGCGGTGAGCGGCAGCGGGTCAGCCTCGCCCGCGCGCTCGCCGGGCAGCCGCGCTTCCTGCTCCTCGACGAGCCGACGAACCACCTCGACCTCGCCTACGGGCTGGAGGTGATCCGCCACGCCCGCTGCGAGGCGGCGGGGGGGCTGGGCGTGATCGCCGTGCTGCACGACCTCAACCTCGCCGCCCGGGCCGACTGGCTGCTGCTGCTGCACGGGGGCCGGGCGCTCGCGCAGGGCACCCCGGAAGAAGTCCTCACCCCGGCGAACCTGCACGCCGCGTATGGCCTGCAGGCCCGCGTGATGCGGGACGCGGGGCGCCTCATCGTGATCCCGGAGGATTAGCCGATGCCGCCGAAGTTCTTTCCCACCCGGGGCCACCTCCTCGTCTGCCAGGGACCCCATTGCCAGGCAAGGGGCTCCAGCCTCCTGTACCGCGCCCTGTGGAACCACCTCGAACGCTCGGGCCTCGCCTACTACAAGAAGGGCGGCAGCCTGCGCCTCACCGAAAGCGGCTGCCTGGGCGCGTGCTCCTACGGCCCGACCGTCTGCGTGTACCGCCAGCGGGGGGGCGGGCTGGAGGAGGGCTGGTACGCGGCGACCGACTTCCCCCTGGCCGCGAGGATCGCGCAGGCCGTCCATGAGGGGGTGGAGTTGCCCGCCGAGCACAAGTACGGGCCGGAGGGGGAGGGGTAATCGGCCTCAACGGCACGTCCCCGTCAGCTCCGGGCGGTACTCGAAGTGCATCGTGCCGTGGTGATACCAGCGGCCCCCCCAGATCCAGCCGTGCCGCTCGAACACCCGCACCAGGGTGGGCGGAAGGCGGTTGCGGTAGCGAATCCCGGCCTGCCCCTCGCGGTAGCCCTTCCAGAGCCAGTAGTCCGAGTAGGCGGTGTTGAGGTCGATGGCCGCCCCCAGCGCGTGCAGGCTCAGGCGGGAGGTTCCGGCGATCTTCCGCCACACGAACGCCCCGGCACTCGGCCGCGCGTAGGGCAGGAGGGCGGGCTGACGGGCCAGTTCCGCCGCCACCGCCCGCAGGGACGCGGCGGCCCCGTTGACCCGCGTGACCCTGAGGACCTGCCCGAACCAGTTCACGGTGTCCAGGTGGGCCGCCACTTCCTGCGCCGAGCCGCCGTACATCCGCTGGAAAAGGGGCTCGTAGCGCACGCGCCCGGGGTCCTCGTTCCGGGCCGGAACCCGCAGGGGCTGACACGCCGGGTACACCGTGTCCAGCTTGTCGAGGAGGCCGGGCCAGTCGAGGAGGGCGGAATAGCTGGCCGCCCTCGCCCGTTCCAGCGGCATCCGGGTGCCGTCCTTCCAGACGAGGAGATCGCCCTGGACGCGCGACAGGAAAGAAGGGTAGGCCCGGACGAGCCGCCCGGCCGCCAGCCGTTCCCCCGGGGTGAGGCTCGCGGCGAGGCTGCCGGGCAGCAGGAGGGCGGCGAGGAGGGGCGTCCAGAGCCTGGGGGAAGAGCCTCCCATGCCTGCAAGGTATGCCTCTGGCCGGACAACCTGCTCAGCAGACCTGGAGGGCCCGTTTTCCGGCCTTGTCCGCGTACATCCGCAGGTCGCTGAGGCGGACGAGTTCGGCGGGGTCCTGGGTGTCGGCGGGGAAGCAGGCCACGCCCGCGCTCGCGTCCACCTCCCCGAAGCCCGCCGCGCGGGTCCGGTCCACGGCGATCCGCACCCGCTCCAGGATGATCGCCGCCTCGTTCGGGCCCACGCTGGGCAGCACGACCGCGTACTCGTCGCCGCCCAGGCGGTGGACCCGGTCCTCCTCGCGCAGGCACTGGCGCAGGGCGCGGGCGAACTCGCGCAGCAGGGCGTCGCCGCGGGCGTGCCCCAGTGTGTCGTTCAAGCGCTTGAGGCCGTCGAGGTCCACGGAGAGCACGGCGACCGCTGCCCCCAGGCGCCGCGCCCGGCTGAGTTCCGCCCCCAGGTCGATCTCGAACGCCCGGCGGTTGCCCAGCCCCGTCAGGATGTCGGTGCGGGCGGCCGTCTCCAGGCCCTGCACGTGGCGCTGGCGCTCCACCCCGGCCCCCAGCGTGCGCGCCGCCGCCGCGAGCAGGCTGCGCTCGAAGGGCGACCACTCCCCGAAGGGACCCGTCCGGTACACGCCCAGCACCCAGGCCCGCTCGGGGATGTCCACGGCCACCGGGAGCAGCGCGGCCCCCCGCAGCCCGCTTCCCGGAAAGGTGGCGGACAGCCCGGGCGCGGTCAGGAAGACCGCCCGGCCCTGCAGGACCCCCGTGGCCTCGACCTGCCCCACCGGGAGGTCCCAGGTGGGGAGGGGGAGGTCCCCGTGGGTGGCGAGCGGGCGCATCCGGTCCCCCGCGCGCTGCCACAGCACGAGCGTCCCCTCGCCGAGCGCGCGGCCCACCGCCGCCAGGGCCGCCCCCGCCAGATCCTGCGCGCTCGCCTGCCCGTCCAGCAGGTGGGCGAGCTCCAGCAGGGCCTCGGCCTGCTCGCGGGCCCGCACGGCCTCGCGCTGGGCCTGCACCGCTGCCGTCACGTCGTAGCCGGTGCCGACCAGCCCCACTGGGCGCCCCCCGGCATCGTGCAGCGGGGCGTAGTGGGCCTCGAAGATCCGCCCCCCCACCGCCACCTGGGTGGTGAAGCTCTCCCCGGCGAGGGCGCGGTCCAGGTTGGCGAGGACCGCCGGGTCCCCGGCGAACACCTCCCGGACCGAGCGGCCCACGAGTTCGGCGGGGTTCGCCCCCAGGGCGGCCAGGCCGCGCCCCTCGACGAGGGTGAAGGTGCCCGCCGCGTCGGCCGTCCACAGGATGACCGGGGCGGCCTCCAGCGCGAGGCGCAGCCGCTCCTGGCTCTCGCGCAGGGCGGCCCGCGCGGCGCTCTGGCTCAGGCTCTGGCGCACCGCCCGGCTCACGGCGTCCACGAGTTGCCGGTCGCGCGTGGTCCAGGGCCGCTCGCGGTGCAGCCGCAGCAGGGTCATGACGTAGGTGGCCTCCCCCTCGCGCCCCAGGCACACGCTCGCCGCCGAGCGCACCCCGGCGGCCACGAGGTCGGCGTGCGCCCCGGGCTCCCGCGCGTAGTCGGAGACGAACTGGGGCACGTCGCACTCGGCCACGCGCCACAGCAGGCCGCCCTCCTCCCGCCGCAGCTCCCGGGTGGCCTGCCCGGCGAGGTCCCGGCCCGCCGGGCTGTGCCAGGCGCCGCGCGAGGTGGCCCGGTCCCCCCGAACCACCACCAGCCCGCCCCAGTCCACGTCGAGGGCGGCGCCGGTGAGTTCGACGATGTGCGGCAGCAAGTCCCCGGGCGGCAGGTCGAGGTCGGTGAGGTCGCCGATGCCCCGCAGGAGCTGCGAGAGACTCAGGGCGTCTTGCAGGGTCCGGGCCTGCGTCTCCCGAACCTGGGCCGCGCGGTCCGCCTCCTGCCTCCCCAGCCGCAGCTCCAGCTCGTCGATCACGAGCGCGGCGAAGTCCTTGAGCGCGGCGCGTTCCTGGTCCGAAAAGCCCGCCCGCGGCCGCTCGTCCAGGATGCACAGCGTCCCCAGCGTGTGCCCGTCCGGGGTCACGAGCGGCGCCCCCGCGTAGAAGCGCAGCCCCGGCGCCCCCGTCACGAAGGGGTGGAGCGCGAAGCGGGCGTCGGCGGCGAGGTCCGGCACCACGAGCACGTCGAGGCTGTGCAGCGCGTGGGTGCAGAAACTCAGCGAGCGGTCGGTCTGCCGCAGGTCCAGCCCGAAGCAGGCCTTGAAAAAGGTGTGCTGCGACCCGACCAGCGAGATCAGGGAAATGGGGACCCCGAAGAGCCGCGCGGCCAGCGCCGTGAGCCGGTCGAAGGCCGCCTCGGGCAGCGTGTCCAGCACCGCGTAACGTTCGAGGGCCGCCAGCCGCTCCTGTTCCCGGGCCGCAATCGTCTCCATCCCCGCCAGCCTAGGCGGGGGCGTCTGTCACGGCTCTGACAACTTTTGCCGCGCCAGCACGTGAAATTTTCGGCTTTGCCGGGCCTACCCCCGCACGACCTCCAGGATCTTGTCGCCGTACTTCCGCAGCCGCTCCGGCCCCATGCCGCGCACCGCCCTCAGGTCGTCGAGGGTGTAGGGCACCCGGCGGGCGATCTCGGCCAGGGTCGCGTTGCTGGCGATGATGAAGCGGCTGACCTCCTGGCGCCTCGCCTCGGCATTGCGCCACTCGCGCAGCCGGGCATAGATCGCGGCCTGCTCGTCGGTGAGGTCGGCGGCGGGGTCGAGCGCCCCACCCTCGCCCGAGGTTGTGGGCAGGTCCGGGGTGAGGTCGGGCGCGGTGGGGGCGGGCTCGGGCTCGGGTTCCGCGGGTTGGAAAGGTGCGGCGTCCTCCGTCGGCACGTCCTCCACCTCCGGCTCGGGCTCCGGGGCCGGGGCGGTGGCGAGGGGCGGCTGGACCTCCAGCTCGGGCTCGTCCGGCCCGCCGCTGACGGGTGTGGGGAGCGGGGTGGGGCTCTCGGGCTCGAAGTCGCTGAACACGATCTCGGGGGTCCAGGTCACCTCCTCCTCGGCGGGGGGGGCGGGCGCGGTGGGCGCGACATCCTCCACCGGCGGCGCGTC
Source organism: Deinococcus aerius (assembly GCF_002897375.1). Lineage (NCBI taxonomy): Bacteria > Thermotogati > Deinococcota > Deinococci > Deinococcales > Deinococcaceae > Deinococcus > Deinococcus aerius. The sequence goes on from NZ_BFAG01000006.1 coordinate 62,055, forward strand.
GAAGGTCACGCGGGCCGGGGGCTCGGGGGCGTCGGGGAGGGCCTCGTCCGGGCGGGGGAGATCGGGTTGGGGCACGGGTGAACGGACCTCCCGCTCCTGCCTTGGGCGTTCGGGGCGGCTGTCACGCCCGGGGACACGGGCCGTGGGCTCAGCCTCCCTGACCTCCGCCAGCTCGCGCACGAGGGGCAGCGGGTCCGCCACCGGCCGGGGCTGGCCGCGCAGCAGGGCGAGGGCCGTCTCGGCGTCTTGCAGGCCGGGGGTGAAGACCACGCCGCCCTCCACGCTGCGGGTGGCGGCGAGCACCCCCCCGGGGAGCCAGGGGGTGTCGGGCGCCGCGTCGGGCGGCAGGAGCAGCGCCGTGGGCCCGAAGGGCAGCGCCCCGCCCCCCAGCCGCTCGGCGAGGAGCCCCACCGTGCGCGCGCCCCGGGCCAGCCGCAGCGGCAGCGTCGCCACGTCGCGCAGGGCGAGCGCCACCGTCACGTCGGCGGGCGCGGGGGCAGCGGGGGCGGGGGCCCCACCCGTTCCGAAGAGCAGCGCCAGCTCCCCCTCGCTGAAGCCCGTCAGTGTGACCCCGTCGCGGTACACCACGTAGGCCGCCCCCCGGGTGAACCACCCGCCCCCCGGCGCCAGGGTGGCGTCCACGATCACGGGCACCCCGGCCCGCTCGGCGCGGCGCAGCAGCCGCTCGTCGGGCTCGGCGAGCCAGGCGGCGCGGGCGCCGGTCCAGTCGGCGTCCAGCCCGGCGGCGGCCAGGCCCTGCTCGGCCAGCGCCGCGCGGTTTACCCCCAGCCGCTCGTCCACCCGCACCACGCCGGGCCCCAGCAGCCGGGCGAGTTGCCGGGCCAGGGCGGCCTCGCCCGCCAGCGTCAGGCCCCAGTCCGCGCCCTCCAGGGCGGCGAGCGCGGCGCTCAGCCGGGCATGAGGGTCGCCGCGCTCGGCGTGCAGGCCCACCAGCCGGGCGTCGGGTCGGGGATCGGGGCGGGGAAGGTCAGGCGAGTCCGTCATGCGCCCCATTGTGCCGCACGGGGCCGACATGGCGCGGAGGACTTGCGCGGGAAAGGGTTCATGCGGCTCAGGCGTCCTCGAAGCGCAGGTGCCGGACGCTGCGGCCCACGCTGCGAATCTCGCGCAGGGCCTGCATCCCGATTCTGACGTGCTGGGTGGCGAAGGTTTCCGTCACCCAGCGGTCACTCTCGGTCGTCTTGACCCCCTCGGGCACCATGGGCTGGTCGGACACGAGCAGCAGCGCCCCGGTGGGGATGTGGTTGGCAAAGCCCACCGTGAAGACGGTCGCGGTCTCCATGTCAATCGCCATGCAGCGGGTGCGCGAGAGGTACTCCTTGAACGCCGCGTCGTGCTCCCACACCCGGCGGTTGGTCGTGTACACCGTGCCCGTCCAGTAGTCCAGGCCCGCGTCCCGAATGCTCGACGAGATCGCCCGCTGGAGGCTGAACGCCGGGAGTGCCGGAATCTCGGGCGGCAGGTAGTCGTTGGAGGTGCCGTCGCCCCGGATCGCCGCGATGGGCAGGATGAGGTCCCCCACCTTGTTCTTGCGCTTGAGCCCGCCGCACTTGCCCAGGAACAGCACCGCCTCGGGCTCAACGGCGCTCAGCAGGTCCATGATGGTCGCCGCGTTCGCGCTCCCCATCGTGAAGTTGATCATCGTGATGCCGTCCGCCGTGATCGTCGGCATGGCCTTGCCACGGTCGTGGATGCTCGCCCCGGTGAGGTCCGCGAAGATGTCGAGGTAGCCCAGGAAATTGGTAAGGAGGATGTAGTCCCCAAACTCGGAGAGGGGCAGGCCGGTGTAGCGGGGCAGCCAGTTCTCGACGATCTCCTGTTTGGTTCGCATCTGACCTGCCAGGGTAGGAAGAGGCCGGTACGGTGTCAATCGCAGGACGCATCCCGTGTCCGCCGCTCGGGACGCCGACCAGTCGGGTCAGTCCTGGAGGTCGTGGCTGGACCCCTCGCTGCCTACGTGTCGCCGTGCGGCGGGAACTGTTTCTTAACTTGTCCGGCTTCCCCCCGCCCTACTTCCCGAACCGCCGCTCCCGGCCCTGGAAGTCGCGCAGGGCCCGCAGGAAATCCACCCGCCGGAAACCCGGCCAGTACACGTCGCAGAAGTAGAACTCGGAATACACGCTCTGCCACAGCATGAAGCCCGAGAGCCGAATTTCGCCGCTCGTGCGGATGATGAAGTCGGGGTCTGGCATCCCCGCCGTGTACAGGTGCGCGCTGACGTGTTCCGGCTTCAGCGCCTCGGTCACGTCCTCCAGCGTCCTCCCCGCCGCCGCCTGCTCGGCGAGGTGCTGCTTGACCGCGTCCACGATCTCCTCGCGGCCCCCGTAGCCCACGGCGATGTTGAGCAGCATCCCGTCGTACCCGGCGGTCTTGGCCTCCAGTTCTCCCAGGGCCTCGAGCACGTTGCCCGGAAAGCCGTGGTGCTGCCCGATGGCGCGCACCCGCACCCGGTTGGCGTGGATGCGCGGGTCGCGGGCGAGGTTGCGCGCCTCGCGGTCGAAGAGGCCCATGAGGTGCCGCACCTCGTCCGGGTCGCGGGCGATGTTGTCGGTCGAGAGGACCCAGATCGTCACCGCCGGGATGCCGAGTTCCAGGCACCACTGGAGGACCTCGTGGGCCTTGTCGATGCCGAACTCGTAGCCCAATTCGCGCTCGACGCCCGCGGCCCGGGCGAAGCGGCGGTTGCCGTCGAGGATCAGGCCCAGGTGGCGGGGCAGCCGCGCGTGGGCTTTGACCTCGCGGGCGAGGCGTTGCTCGTAGCCCCACAGCAAGGCGCCGCGGGCCGCGTCGCGCGTTTTTTTCGCGGTGCGGACGGCGAGCTTGAGGGGCTTGCGGGTCATAACGCGGGCCAGTGTAGCGCGTGGGGGGGAGGGGGGCGTCTACCAAAAGGGGCAGGGTATCTTGCCCTCGTTTGCCCCACCCCCCAGCCCCTACCCCCAGAGGGGGCGACGACTCCGCCGCGCGGGGCGGCCCGCGCGTTGACGCCAGGCCTGCTCACGTGTCTCTCCTCTCGGTGAAGGGGGAGCGGCGCTGCGCTGGGCAAGGGGCTCGGCCCAGTTCGCCAGGAGGTCGTGTTCTCGACGAGCAAGGTTTGATCTTGTTGTGTGCTGAGCCGCGTGCCCACCGTCTCGCTGCGCGAGCAAGGCGGGGTGAAGGCGGTGCGAGTGCGAGTCGAGGGGTGGGGATCGGCCGTCCACAGGAGACGGTTTTACAGAGCTAAAGCTTGGGCGCTGTTCCTCCTCCCCCCTTGCGGGAGGCTGGGAGGGAGTGGCAGACGCTAGCCTGCCCTCCAAAAATCCCTCACGCCCCCGCGAACAACGAGTCTTGCCGCCTCTCCCACAGCCCCAGCGCCTTGTGGTCCAGCCGCGAGAGGGCGGCGTCGGACACGCGGGAGCGGGGCGGTCCACCCAGGCCGCCGTATACCGTCAGGTTCAGGTGGCGGTGGGTCATGGTGTGGGTGACGGTGCCAAGTTCGCCCGTCACGCTCGCGCCCAGACGTTCGGCCAGCCGGGCAAGGGCCTTTTCAGGCGTCTCGCCCTCGCGGACGACCTCGTTGGGCAGGCCCATCAAGCCTCCCAGCAGACTACCCTCGCGGCGTTCGAGGACGGCCTCGCGGGCGTCGCCGAGCAGCAGGGCGACGGCGTGGATTTCGCGCACCGCCGCTCGCTCCTTGGGGGCGGGAAAGGCTGCCGGATAACCGGAGGCGAAGGCCGTGCACCACGCCTGCAGCGGGCACTCGCCACACTTCGGGGTCTTGGGCGTGCAGGTCGTCGCCCCGAGATCCATTACCGCCTCGTTGAAGGCACCGGGGCGGGCGGGGTCGAAGAGTTCGTCGGCCCGCGCCTGGACCCAGGTTTGGGTCGGTTGCCGCTCGCCGTGCAGCCTTGCCAGCACGCGCCGCACGTTCCCGTCGTTCACCGCCCGGGCCTCCCCGCAGGCGAGGCTCGCCACCGCCGCCGCCGTATACGGCCCCACGCCCGGCAGCGCCCGCCAGCCTTCGTAGGTCGTGGGCATTCCCTCCCGCACGATCACGCCCGCCGCCCGGTGCAGGTTGCGGGCCCGCGCGTAGTAGCCGCAGCCTTCCCAGGCTTTCAACACGGCCTCGATGGGCGCGTCCGCCAACGCCTGCACGGTGGGAAAGGCAGTCATGAACCGCTCGAAATACACCTGTCCGCGCGCCACCTGCGTCTGCTGGAGCAGCACCTCCGACACCCACACCCGGTAGGGATCGCGCCCGCCCTCCGGCCCCACCCGCCACGGCAGCGGGCGCCCGGCGCGGTCGAACCACGCGAGCAGCGCCCCGCGCACGGCGGGCAGGTCGGCGGGGGAGAGGGTCACGCGGGCCAGTCTAGAGGGCTGTGAAGGAGGGGAAGGCGGCCTCCCTGCCAATGCCGAGGTTGAACTGGGGTGACAAGCAGAACCCTCCCTCTTGGATGGGGAACACAAGAGACTAGTGTTTGGCACGGCAAAAAAAGCCCCTCCCCCTTGAACGCCTGGTGTGCCATAGGGAGAATGCCGTCTCAGCCAGGGTCTTTTTCTCCCTCTCCCCTTGCGGGAGAGGGTTGGGGAGAGGGGTGGCGAGCGCAGCTCGCCCTCGTGCCAGACAACGAAAAGCCCACCTCGCCCCACTTCTCATTTCACATCAAGCGTCTTGAGGGGAGGCTGGGACTGGAACAGCTCCGCAGGAGAGGGGTGAGCGGGCACGGCGTCCCAGGCTCAGTCAGGGTGTCCAGGCCCTCCTCTCCACACCCCGCAGGGGGAAGCAAGGCCAGAACTCCCTCCCCGCATTTGTCCCCGCCGCCGCCCGCTAGCCTGGGGGCATGAGTGCCCAGACCTCGCCCCGGACCTCCCGCCCGTTCGTGTCCCTGATCGGCGCGGGGCCGGGCGATCCGGGCCTGCTCACCCTGCGCGGGGCCGAGGCGCTGCGGCAGGCCGACGTGGTGCTGTTCGACTACCTCGCCAACCCCGAGCTGCTGCGCCACTGCCCGGACGCCGAGACGATCTACGTGGGCAAGAAGGGCTTTTCGGAGTACATCTCGCAGGAGCAGATCAACGCCCTGATCGTGCAGAAGGCGCGCGAGGGCGGCGGGAAGCGGGTCGCTCGGCTCAAGGGCGGCGACGTGTTCGTGTTCGGGCGCGGCGGCGAGGAGGCCGAGGCGTGCGTCGCGGCGGGCATCGAGTTCGAGATCGTTCCCGGCGTCACGAGCGCCATCGCCGCCCCCGCCTACGCCGGGATTCCGGTCACCCACCGCGAGGCGGCGCGGAGTTTTGCGGTGCTCACCGGGAATACCAAGGAGGGTGGGGCGCACTACGAGCGGCTGTCCGGGGTGGACACGCTGGTACTCCTGATGGGCGTGCGGAACCTGGGCGAGATCAGCGCCGACCTGATCGCCGCCGGGCGGGACCCGCAGACTCCGGCCGCGACCATTCAGTGGGGCACCACGCCGCAGCAGCGGGTGGCGACGGGCACGCTCGCCACCATCGCCGGGGCCGTGCGCGAGGCCGGGCTGGAGGCGCCCGCCGTGACCGTCGTGGGCGAGGTTGCCCGGCTGCGGGACACCCTGCGCTGGTTTGACGCCCCGCCCCAGGGTCCCCTGGCGGGCCGCACGGTCGCCGTCACCCGCACGCGGGACGGGGCGAGCGCGCTGGCTGACCTGCTGCGCGCGCGGGGCGCCTCGGTGCTGGAGGTCCCCCTGATCCGCTTCGCCCCCGGCCGCGCCCCCGGGCGGGTGGAGGAGGCGCTGCACGACTTCGGCGGCTGGCTCCTCCTGACGAGCAATCAGGCGGTCCGGGCGCTGTTCGAGTTCCTGACGGAGCGGGACCTGGACGCCCGGGCGCTCTCCGGGATGAGGCTGGCCGCCGTCGGCCCCAGCACGGCCCGGACGCTGGCCGAGCATGGGCTGCGGGCCGACTTCGTGCCCTCCACCCCCGGCGCGCGGCACCTCGCCGCCGAATTGCCCGCCCGGCCCGGCGAGGTCGCCCTGCACCTCACCAGCCAGGTTGCCGAGGACGAGCTGGAGCGCGGGCTCACGGCGAGGGGCGTGCGGTACGGGCGCGCGGAACTCTACCGCACCGAACCCGCGATATTGGACGAGGGGGCGCTCGCGCGGCTGCGGGCGGCGGACGTGGTGACCCTCGCCTCGGGGAGCGCGGCCCGGCACCTCGCGGCGCTGGCGGGGACGGACCTCACGGTCGCCGCGATGGGGCCGCAGACGGCGGACGCGGCGCGGGAGGCGGGCTTTTCCCGGGTGACCGTCGCTCGGGAGGCCACCCTGGAGGCGCTGGCCGATGCCGCCGCGCAGGCGGCGCTGGAACGGGAGGGTGCCCCCTCTTCTGGCCGCTGAGGTGGATGCGCCGGGAAAAGCCCCCAGCCGCGCGGAGCGAGCTGTCCCGCACCTCCTTCAAGGGGCAGGCTGGGGCGCACAGGGGGGGCGGAGCCGTCACTCCCGCACTCCGGGACGGTGGACACATTTATAGGTGAGGTGGGCTGAGAAAAATTCATCGGCTTTCCGGCAGAAGTGGGCGCGCTGAACCTGTCAAGCTGTTCACATGGGCGCTCCTTTTGCCCCCTTCTTGTCTCCCGACCCCGGAGGGAACGTGAACCCGGACGACTGGGCCGCACTCGGCGTGCTGCGCGAACTCAGCGGGGCGCTGCTGGGGGCGCGGTCGGGCGCGCAGATCGAGGAGGTCCTGACCCGGCTCACGGTCAGCCTGCTGGGCACCCGTTACGCGCTGTTCCTGCGCTACGACCCCGCGCAGGACTCGCTGCGGGTGACCGCGGAGGCGGGCGAGCACGCCTCGGAACTCGGTGTGGTTCTGCCGCGCGGTCAGGGCCTCTCGTGGCGGGCGGCCCTGGCGCCGGAGCCCGTCTTGCATGTCCGCGGCGACGCGCTGCCGCCCGAGACCGTGCGCCTGCCCGGCTCGCCGACCCAGTCGGCCCTGTTCGCGCCGCTGCGCACGCCGGGGGGCAAGCTGCTGGGCGTGCTCACGGCGGGCCGGATCGCGCCCGACTTCAGCGCGCGGGACGAGGCGCTGCTCGTCATCTTCGCCAACTCCGGGACCGTCACGCTGGAGCGCACCTTCGAGGCCGAGCGGGCCGCCGCCGCGCGCGAGGGGGCGCTGCTCGCCCTGGGGCTGGCGCTGGAGGCCCGCGACTACGAGACGCAGGGCCACACCAGCCGGGCCGTGGCGCTCGCCGAGCGGCTGGGCCGCGCCCTGGGGCTGGGCGAGGAGCCGCTGGACGCGCTGCGCCAGGGGGCGTACCTGCACGACATCGGCAAGCTCAGCGTGCCCGACGGGGTGCTGCTCAAGCCGGGACCCCTCACCCCCGCCGAGCGGGCGCTCATGCGCGACCATGTCCTCACCGGCGAGGCGCTCGTGCGCTGCATCCCCGCCATGTCGCCCGAGGTCCTCGCCGTGATCCGCTCGCACCACGAACGCTGGGACGGCACCGGCTACCCCGACGGGCTGCGGGGCGAAGAGATCCCCTTCCTGGCCCGCATCTTCGCCCTGGTGGACGTGTTCGACGCCCTGACCCACGCGCGGCCCTACCACGCCGCCCGCCCCGTGGCCGAGGCGCTGGACATCATTCGCGCCGAGGCCGGGCGGCATTTCGACCCGGGGGTGGTCGCCGCCTTCCTAGGCCTGATGGAGGGGCAGCCGGAGCCGGTGGAACGTTCCTTCCGGGGGTGAGCGCCGGGCCGGAAAGAAGTCCGTCCACCCCTCACGCCAGCCCCCGGGGCCGTCCATCAACCCGGAAAATCCCGTCCTGTCCGCATTCTTACCGGTCGGTCGGGGACGCCCGCCCCGGTTGGGACACGGTATGCTGCGCCCTGTGAGTTTGGCGGCGTTTCTCGATCTGCGGGGCGAGCGGGCCCTGGTGGTGGGCGGCGGCCCGGTCGCCCTGCGCCGGGTGCGGACCCTGCTGGAGGCGGGCCTGCGCGTGACGGTCGTGGCCCCGGAGCTGCACCCCGACCTCCTGGGCCTGCCCGTGCGGGCCGAGCGGCGGCCCTACCAGCCGGGGGACATCCGGGATGCGCGCGTGGTTGTCGCCGCCACGAACAGCGCCGCCGTGAACGACGCCGTCACGGCGGATGCCCGGGTCGCAGGCGTTCTGGTCAACCACGCGGGCGACGCGGCGAGGGGCACCCTGCGCTTTCCGGCGGTTGTCCGGCGCGGCGGGATGCAGGTGGCCGTCACGACGGGGCGCGAGTTGCCCCTGCTCGCGCGGGCCCTGGGCGAGCGCGTCGCGGCGCTGCTGCCCGACGAGGCTGCCGTGAACGCCTGGGCCGGGCGGCGCGAGCGGGCGCTGAGCCTGGCCCCCGCCGAGCGCGAGCGCGAACTCGCGGGGCTGCGCGCCGACATCCGCGCGGCGCTGGGCCTCGTCGCCGGGGGGGCCGCGTGACGCTCGCCTGCCCGACCGCCCGTGCCTTCCTCGCGGGGCCGAGCATCCTGCCCCCCGCGCCGCTCGACTTCGCCGTGGTCGGCCTCAACCACCAGACCGCCCCGGTCGAGGTCCGTGAGCGCGCCGCCGTCCGCGCCGGGGAGGAGGCGGCCATCCTCTCGCATCTGGCCCTCCACGCGCGCGAAGTCATGCTGCTCGCCACCTGCAACCGCACCGAGGTGTACCTCGCGGGGATAGAGGGGGACCCGGTCAGCGCCTTCCAGGGCGCCTGGGGTCACGCATTGGAGGGCCACCTGTACGTCCACCGGGGCGACGCGGCCGTCGCGCACCTGTACCGCGTGGCGGCGGGGCTCGACAGCCTGGTGATCGGCGAGACGCAGATTCAGGGCCAGGTCAAGCGCGCCTGGCAGGAGGCCCACACCCGGGGCCTGTCGGGCACACTGCTCAACAAGGTCGCCCAGGGCGCCCTCGCCGCCGGGAAGCGCGTCCGCAGCGAGACGGGCCTGAGTGACAAGGTGGTCAGCGTGTCGAGCGCCGCCGTCGAACTCGCCCAGGCCGCGCTCGGTGACCTCACGCGCCGCACGGCCCTTATCCTCGGGGCGGGCGAGACGGCCGAGCTGACGCTGACCCACCTGCGGGCGGCGGGCGTGCGCGACGTGATCGTGGTCAACCGCACCGAGGCGCGCGCGCGGCAGCTCGCCGACAGGCTGGGGGGCCGCGCCTGCGCCGCCGAGTACCTGCACGAGGTGCTGCCCGAGGCCGACGTGGTGATCGCGTCGAGCGCCGCGCCCCACTACGTCCTGAATGGGGCGGGGGTCGAGGCGGCCCTGGCCGGTCGTCCCGGGCGCCCCATGTTCCTGATCGACATCAGCGTGCCGCGCATCCTGGCCCCCGACCTCGCCGACGTGCCCGGCGCGCACCTCTACAACCTCGACGACCTCACCGCCATCGTGAGCCGCAACCTGCAAAGCCGCCGCGCGGCCCTCCCCCGCGCTGAGGCGATCATCCGCGAGGCCGTTTCCGATCTCGCCCGCTGGTACCTGACCCGCGAGGCGCGGATAAGCCGTCAGGAGCGGCAGTTGGCGCTGGCGAGCGACTGAACCGGGGGACTTCGCCACGAACCGCCCTCCCGTTTTCCCGTACCCTGCCCTCATGTGGACCCGGCTTCCTTCGAGCGCCCTGCGCGTGACCGGCGCGGACCGCGTGGACTTCGTGCATGGGCAGATGACGAACGACCTGCGGGGCGCCCCCACGCCGGGGGTCGTCGCCTGCTGCTTCCTGAACGTGCGCGGCCAGATCGAGTTCTTCGCCCGGGCCTACAGGCGTCAGGAGGACGTGTACCTCCACCTGGACGCCGGGCAGGCCGAGGCCCTCGCCGCGCGGCTGCGGCGCTACATCATCTTCGATCAGGTGGAACTGGCGGACCTGTCGGGGGAGTTGCGAACGGTCCACGTCTGGGACGAGGCGGCCCTGCCCGACTGGAACCCGCGGGGGGGGGACGCCCAGACCTTCGAGCTGGCGGGGGGAACGGTCCTCGGGGGCCGGGTGAACCGCACGGGGCGCCCCGGCGTGGACCTGCACTTCCTGACCCGCCACGAGGAGGCCGTCCTCGCCGCACTCGGGGGAGAGGAGGCGCCGCTGGACGCTCTGGACGCCGCGCGGGTGAGGGCGGGCATCCCCGACATTACCCGCGACGGTTTCGTCGGCGTCCTCCCGCCCGAGGTCGGGCTGGACGTGGGCGGCCCCCTTCCCGCCATCAGCTACCGCAAGGGCTGCTACGTGGGTCAGGAGATCATGGCCCGGCTGGAGGCGCGGGGCAATGCCCGCTACCACCTCGCCCGGCTGCGCGGGGAGGGCCTGCCTGGCCACGCCGAGGTGACCCGGGAGGGCCGGGTTGTGGGGCAGGCGGGCCAGCACGCGGGGGGCCTGAGCCTGGCGCGGCTGCGGAAGGAACTGCTTTCAGGGGACGCGGTGGAGGTGGGCGGCGTGCCCGCCACCGTGGACCTGGCCCCCACCCCCGCCGATGCTTGAGACCTTCGCCCGCGAGCTGCGCTCCGGGGAGGCCGCCGACCTCACCCGCGCCGCCCGCCGCGCGCAGGCCGTCGCCTTTCTGGCCCTCGCCCTGCCGGGGCTGCCGCTGGGGGGCCTGTACCTGCTGACCCGCCCCGCACCGCTGCACCTGCCCTGGGCCGCCGGGCTCGCCGGGGTGGCCGCGCTGCTCGCGCTCATCGTCCTGCGCCTCGCCGGGATGGCGGCCCGCGGCGGCGGTCAGCCCCCCTCCCGCCCGGCCCTCACGGCGGCCATCCAGGGCGGCGCCGCGCCCGCCGTACCCTTCCTGCTGGGTTGCGCCTTCCTGGGCCAGCCCGCCGTCCTCGCCCTCCTGTGTGGGGTCGCGGCCCTCGCCCTCGTCCTGGCCTGGACCAGCGTGCCCCGCTGGGTGCGGGCGGCGACTGCCCGGGGCGTCTGACGGGACCCTCTGCGCCATTCGGCGGAGGGCTCCGGGGCCTGCCTCCCCTACGCTGGACCCCATGTACGCCGAAACTTCCCGCCTGCTGCTCGTCCCCCTCACCCGCGAGGTGATTGAGCGGCGGCTGACCCGGGACCACTTCACGGCCACGGTGCCGACCCCCGCTGGCCCGCTCACCGTCATCTACCCGCCCGCCTGGCCCGGCGACCCGCTCCCGATGTTCCCGCACAAGCTGGCCACCTTCGACCCCGGGGAGGAGGCCTGGAGCGCCACCCTGGTCGAGCGCGCCACCCTCACGGCGGTCGGGCAGATGGGGGCCAAGGGGCAGCCGGACGAACAGGGAGACCTGGAGATCGGCTACGGCCTCAACCCCGAGGTCTGGGGCCGGGGCTACGCGACGGAGGCGGTGGGTGCCCTCGTCGCGGCCCTGCTCGCCCGGCCCGAGGTGCGGCGGGTCACCGCGCAGACAGCGACGACCAACCCGGCCAGTGCCCGGGTGCTCGAAAAACTGGGCTTTACGCGCATCGGCGCCGCCTGGGACGAGGAGGACGGCGACCTGATCGTGTGGGCGAGGAGCAGGCCCTGGGCAAACGAACACGCCCCGGCCTGAGCGGCGGGGGCGTGCGGTCAGGAGGGCGGAGGTCAGCGACTCTTGGGGTCCAGCGCGTCGCGCAGGCCGTCTCCGAAGAGATTGAAGGCGAGGCTGAAGGTCACGATGAAGAGCGCCGGGAAGAGCAGCACGTACCAGTAGTCGGGCTTGAGCCAGGGCCGGGCGAACTCGACGAGCTGGCCCCACTCGGCGTACCCGCTCTCGAAGCCCAGCCCCAGGAAGGACAGGGCCGCGACGCTGAGGGGAATGGTGCCCAGGTCCAGCACGGCGATGGTCAGCACACCGGTCAGGCTGTTGGGGATGACGTGCCTCAGGATCAGGCGCCAGTCGCGTGCGCCCAGGCTGCGGGCGGCGTCCACGTATTCCAGTTGCCGGGTTCTCAGCACGTCGCCGCGCACCAGGCGGGCGTATCCCGCCCATCCGGCGATGGAAAACGCCAGGATGATCGGCCCCGTGGGGTCGCCCCCGGGGTTCTTGGCCCGCAGGATGGTCAGCAGCACGACCGTGAGAACCAGGGGCGGCATGGCGAACAGCACGTCGATAAAGCGCTGCACCAGATTGTCCACCCAGCCCCCGTAGTAGCCGCTGATCGCCCCGATGATGACGCCGGTGAGCAGCGTGATCGCCACGATGATAAACGACATCTTGAGGGCGGTGCGGGTGCCCCAGATCAGGCCGTAAAAGATGCTGTAGCCGTTGGAGGTGCCGAAGACGGCCTCGGGGCCGGGGGGCGTGGGCGTCGAGGAGAAGCTGAGGCGCTCGATCTGGTAGCAACTGCGCGGGGGGGCGAGGACGGCCTGCCAGAAGGTGCCGCCCAGGGGGTTATAGACCGCGCTGGGCGTGGAGATGTTCAGGTCGCGCAGGCAGTTGCCCTGGGGCGCGGCGATCAGCGGCGCGAACAGGGCGATCAGGCCGAACACCAGCGTGATGATCAGGCCGGTCACGGCCAGCCGGTTGCGCCGCAGCTTCCGCACGGCCGGGCCGGTCCAGAACAGCTGCCAGCGGCTGCGCTTGGGGGCGGGGGCGGGAACAGGAGCAGTGGTGGTCATCAGTCGAACCTCACGCGGGGGTCAACCACCCCGTACAGAATGTCCACGGCCGTACTCACCAGCACCACGATGAGCGCCGAGAGCAGCGCGAAGCCCAGCACGGCGGGAATGTCCAGCCGCAGCCCGGCGTCCACCATCCACAGCCCCACGCCCGGATACCCGAAGATGAACTCGGTGATCAGCGACCCGCCCAGCAGGTTGATGATCAGGAAGCCGCCCAGCGTCACGATGCTCAGCAGCGCGTTGCGGCGGGCGTGCTTGTTGTTGACCACCCGCTCGGCCAGCCCCTTGGCCCGCGCCGTCCGCACGTAGTCGCTCGTCAGCGCCTCCAGCATGGAGTTGCGCATGACCTTCACGAAGGTCGTCACGCTCACCACGGTCAGGGTCGCGGCGGGCAGGATCATGTGCTGCAAGACGTCCCAGGCGATGTCCCAGCGGCCATTCAGGACGGCGTCCAGGCTGAGCAGCCCGGTGTAGCGTTTCAGGTCCCCCAGCGCGAACTGGTTGAGGATGCTGACCTGCCCGGCGCCCGGCAGCCAGCCCAGGTAGCCGTAAAAGACGGCCAGCAGCACGATGCCCAGCACGAAGGTGGGCAGGCTGTACCCGATGATGGTCAGCACGCGCAGAATCTGGTCGATCAGCCGGTCCTTGTTCAGGGCGCTGAGGGTACCCAGCCAGATGCCCAGCAGCAGGATCGGCAGGGCGGTGAGCAGCGTCAGCTCGACGGTGTTCGGGAGCCGCTCGCGAATCGTCTGGACCACGTCCTGGCCGCTGGCGCGCGAGAAGCCCAGGTCGCCCTGGAGCGTGCTGCCCAGCCACTTGCCGTATTGAACGATAAAGGGGTCGCGCAGGCCCCGTTCCTCGATGATCGCCTCCAGGCGGGCGGCCTGCTGGTCACTGCGGATGTACCCGGCGGCGCGCTGCTCGGGCGTCAGGAGCTGGGTCAGCCCGACAATCAGCAGGGAGAGCGCGAGCATGACCAGGGGAACCTGAATCAGCCGCCGAACGATGAAATTGAGCATGGATTCCTCGGAAGGTGGCCGGGCGGTCTTCCCGCCGGGGCGCGGAAGGGGGCCAGAGAGAAGGGAGATGGGAAGGCTGCCGGGGCAGGAGCGCCCGGTGAGCCGGGAAGCGAACGTCAGTGTAAACCTTCCGCCCGCGGACCCGGGAGTCCAGCCGCCCATTCTGGCGGGGAAAGCTAAAGGCCAGATGAAACGGAGGAGCGGGGGGATGGCCGTGATCTCGCCATCCCCCCGCCGCCCAGGCGGCTTACTTCTTGCTGAGTTCCTTCCAGAAGGTGCCGGTGTAGGAGAAGGAGATCAGCGGGTTGTAGTTGGCCGCGCTGACGCCCTGAAGGTTGTCGCGGACGAAGGTGTAATTCACGGGGGCGGGCACCAGCATGTAGTACGCCTGCTCGTAGGCGCGGTTGCCGACCAGGCTGTACAGGCGGTTGCGCTGCGCGACGTTGACCGTCTGGCGGGCCTGCTTGAGCCACTTGTCCAGCGAGGCGTCCTTGAAGTTGCTGCGCGGCGAGTAGAAGCCGTCCGACGCGTAGAAGGTGTACATGAAGTTGTCGGGGTCGGCGTAGTCGGGCGCCCAGCCGATCGAGATCATGGCCTCCTTGCCGCTCTTGGAGTCGGCCAGCATCTCGGACCACTGCTTGGGCTGGATGTTGATCTTGAACTTGGGATTCAGCGCCTCGACATTGCGCTTCAGGATCTCCATCATCGTCTGGGCGCCGACGCTGCCCGCGCGGTAGTTCGCGGTCAGGGTGAAGCCGTTCTTCCAGACGTTGCCGCCCCAGGCGCGCTTAAAGTACGCCTCGGCCTGCTTGCGGTCGAACTTGTAGGTCTTCACCTTGGGGTCGTAGCCGGGGAAGGAGTCCGGCAGCAGCATGGTGCGCTGCTTGCCCTGGCCCTGCTGCACGTCCTGGATGTACTGCGCGTAGTTGAAGGCGTAGCTGAAGGCGCGGCGGACATTCACGTCGCTGAAGAAGTTCGCCGGAATACCCTTGCCGTCCAGCTTGCCGCTGCCCAGCAGCTTGGGGTCCTGGATCTTCTGGTTCATGAAGATCGCCGTCGCGGAGGTGTTGGGCAGGTTGTCGATCCAGCGCACGCCGGGCTTGCCCTTGATCTGCTCGGTGTCCACGCTGCGCCCGCCGCCCTCGATGATGTCGGCGTCGCCGCGCAGGAAGGCCTGCTGGCGCGCGGCGATTTCCGGCACCTTCTGGATCACGACGTTCTTGATCGCGGGCTTCTTGCCCCAGTAGCCGTCAAAGGCCTGAAGCAGGGTCGCGTTGGCGTCGCGTCGCACCAGACGGTACGCACCCGTGCCGCTGGGCTGCTTGTTCAGGTTGGAGTCCGTCAGGTCCTTGCCGACCCAGTTCTTCCAGTCGGCCTCGGTGCCCTTCCACTCGCCGATCGAGATGGCGTGCTTGGAGTCCACGATGCTCTGCCCGGTGTACGCGAGCTTGGCGAGGAAGGCGGGGTCCACCTGGGGCAGCGTGAAGACGAGCTGGCCCGCGTTGTTGCACTCGACGGCCTTGTCAATCTTGGCCCAGGTGATGGACTTGTCGTCGTTGGCGTTCGCCTGGGTGCCCAGCAGCGACTCGCTGATAAACCAGTTGCCCGACTCGGCCGAGTTCGTCACCAGGTTGCGCTCGAAGGAGTACTCCGCGTCGCGGCAGGTCATCGTGTTGCCGGTGTGGAACTTCACGTTCTTGCGCAGGTCGAAGGTGTAGGTCTTGCCGCCGTTGGTCACCGTGGGCAGTTTGGTCGCCAGCAGCGGCTCCAGGTCGCGCAGGCTGGCGCCCTTGTAGGTCACCAGCGTCTCGTAGATATTCTCCACGATGGCGCCCGACGCCGTGTCGTAGGTCACGCCGGGGTCCAGGGTAGGGATATCGCTGGCCTCCTGCACCACAAGGGTGTCCTTGGGGGCAACGGCAAGGGCCGCGCCAGCGAGAAGGAGGGTGCTGAGCATCGCCAGTTTCTTCATAGCTTCTCCTACAGATAGGGTGCCGGTCACGCTCCCGTTCCGGGATGCACGCCAAACACCTGTTAGGTAAACGGTAAGCATCATAGCGTAGGCTGAGCGGCAGATGTGAGAAAACGCGGAGAAGCAAAAGTGGCGGGGGCCGCAGTCCCCCGCGCGGTTCTTGCTCTCTTTGAGCCTTTTGAGCTTTGGCAGTGCCATACTGCGCCCCGTGAAGAAACGCATCCTGCTGCTGGCGGGCGGACAGTCCGGGGAACATGAGGTCAGCCTGATGAGTGCCCGCAGCGTCCTGAAGGCCCTGCCGCGCGACCAGTTCGACGTGACCCCCGTGGTCATCAGCCCCCAGGGCCGCTGGCTTCCCCCCACCGACACGCAGCGGGCACTGGAGACCGGCCAGGCCCAGCGCGGCGGCGACCTCGTGCTGCACCGCGCGGCGAGCGCCGAGGGCTACGACGTGGTCTTCCCGCTGCTGCACGGCCCCATGGGTGAGGACGGCACCATCCAGGGCCTGCTGACCTTGGCGGGCATCCCCTTTGTCGGCTCGGGGGTGCTGGGCTCGGCGGTCAGCATGGACAAGGTGATGACCAAGCAGGTCCTCGCCTCGGCCGGAATTCCGCAGGTCGAGTGGCGCCTCGCCGTGCGCCGCGAGTGGCAGGACCGCCCGCAGGAGGTGTGCGCCCGGGCGGGGGAGCTGGGCTACCCCCTCTTCGTGAAGCCCGCCAACCTGGGCTCCAGCGTGGGGATCAGCAAGGTTTCCCACCCGGGCGAGCTGACCCGGGCGCTCGACCTCGCCTTCAGCCTCGACCGCCGGGTGATCCTGGAGGCGATGACCCCTCACCGGCCGCGTGAGGTTGAGGTCGGCATCCTGGGGAACGACGCGCCGGTCGCCAGCCCCGTCGGCGAATTGCGCTTTGACGCCGAGTTCTACGACTACGAGACGAAGTACACCGAGGGCCGCGCGACCATGTTTGTCCCCGCGCCGCTGCCTGCTGAGGTGGCCGAGCGGGTGCGCTCCCTCGCCCTGACCGCCTTCCGGGCGCTCGACTGCGCCGGGCTGGCCCGGGTGGACTTCTTCTACGTCGAGGAGACGGGGAGCCTCTTCCTGAACGAGGTGAACACCATGCCCGGCTTCACCACGACCTCCATGTATCCCAAGCTCTTCGAGGCGGCGGGTCTGAGCTACAGCGACCTCGTGACCCGGCTGGTGGAACTGGCGCTGGAGAAGCGGTAGCTGTCACGCAAATAATTACGTGTCCACGTTGCGAGAAATTACGTGTCCACGCCGTGGACACGTAATTTCTCGCAGATGGACATATAATTATTTGCGTCCGCACGAGCGCCCGGCTGAGAGTTGCAGGGGGTAAAAACCGTTCTGCTGTTGCAGGAGGCTTCAGCGCCCCCAGCCAACCGGCGGGGGCACTCTGCCGCCTGGGCCGACACCAGAACGTATCGGGGAGTAGTGCGGCACGTAAAACGCCCCGGTGAGGGGGGCGTTCGGCTGTTGGTTGCCTTGCGGGCCAACTCATAGGGGGACCGTCACCCCGCCCGGGTGCCAACCGGACTGCGCGCGCTGAGGCTCCCCCATCCTACCCGATTGTGTGTGGAGTCGAAGGTGGCCCGACACCTCAGTCCAGCCACTCCACCGGCGCCCGGAAAAACTCCTGCCCGCCCGCCCGCAGCAGGTAGAGGAACCGGGCGCCGTCCGGCGTCATCACGTGCCGGGCGCGCTTGCCGTCGTAGGCGCCCGGGCTCGCGTACGGCACCAGCGGCCCCGGCTCCAGCACGCCGGTCAGCAGGTCGTGGACGTAGGTGCGCGGCGACCCTTCCTTGGAGACAAACATCTTGCGCTTGCCCGGGATCAGACACACGCTGGCGCCCGTGTTGATCGTCTCGCTGCCCCAGAACGTCGCCAGCGTGCTCCAGGTGCCCAGCCCGATGTTGTAGCTGTAGATGTTGCTGGTCCCAGCCCCCCGCGCACACAGAATCTGGAACGGCGCGTAGAGCGAGGGAAACATCGTGTTGGCCCCCCCACCCGGCGTCCCCGGAGCGGAGGCGAGCGCCGCGCTCCAGGCCACCCCCGTGGTCTGCACGAGGTCGATGCGGTGCAGGGCCGCGCTGGTCTGTCCCGGCTGGTAGTACAGGAAATCGCTACTGGGCACGATGGAAAACGTGCTGGTGGCGTCCGGCGCGGTGGCGAACGCGCCCGTGCGGGGGTTGCCCGTTACAGCGGCGGCCAGCGTCAACGTATCCACTGTGTTGCTGGCGATCCGCCGCCGCTGGCCCGCGCCCGTCCCGCCCGTGATGACCACGTCGCTGTTGGCGTACATGTTCGCCGCCCAGGCCGCCCCGGTGCGGGTCAGCGTGGTCGTGGTGCCGCCTGTGGCCGTCCCACCGGGCACCTCGATCACGAACGTGTCACCGGTCGCCGGAACAGCCCCGAGAGCCGAGGCGAGCGTCAGCGTGCCGCGGGCGGGCACGGCGCTGATCGTGCGGGTCTGCCCGCCCAGGGTGCCCGACGTGAACCGTATCTGGAGGCCGACTAAGCCCCCGCCATAGTTGGCCGTGGCATCGGTCGTCACGAGGGAAGAGGCGGTAGTGCCCGCTGCGACCACGCCATTGTCGATGACCCCGCCCACCTCCAGGTCGTTGGGGAGAGTGAATGACGCGCCGTAGCTCGCCGCCGCAGGCAGGGCCGTGGCGATGGTGGTCAGCGCGAATGGGGCGCAGACGACGTTGGCGACCGTGACGGCCACGAGGTTGAGGTTGAACACCTGCCAGGAGGTCGTCCCGGCCCCGATCAGGATCAACAGAACATTGCGGACAGGATCATACTCGATGTCCATGCCGTACCCGCCGCTGGCGGTCGTGGCGAGGTATTGCCAGCCGCCCGTCCAGGTGTCGAATCGCCAGAGCTGACTCGTGCCGGCCACCACGCTGGTCGTGCCGTACTGCACCGCCCAGTACAGGTAGCGCCGCCCGTCGTAGATGTTGGACGTGCCGTGATAGGACACCCCGGCCTGAAAGAAGGCCAACCATTGCCAGTTGGGGAGGTCGATCCCCTTCTTGAAGTTGTAGTTGACGGGCATCTTGCCTCCTCAGGTGATGGTCCAGCGGCTGCGGGTGGCCTGGAACGTCTGGGCGCTCACCTCGGCCTGCTGATGCCGGGCGTCCATACTCATCGGGGCGCCCGTGCCGTAGTACGCCGTCCATCCGGCGTTGCCCCAATAGACCGCCGTGGGCGGCATCCCCTCGATCTGCACGCGCATGGCGTCGGTGATCGTGCGGGCAAAGGGTTTCTGGCCCTCCATGAAGGTCAGCAGCTCGCGCAGCGTGGCGTCCCGCGCCACGTCGCCCAGCAGGTCGCGCTGCTCCTCCAGGACGGGCTGCTGCTGCTGCTGGAGGAGGGTGTTTTGCTCCTCCAGGGCCGTCAGGAGGTCCTCCAAGGTGCCCTGTGTCGCCAGTTGCAGCAGCAACACTCGCTGGGCCTCCAGCTTTGCCGCCGCCTCCTGGAGTGTCGTGTCGAGGGCGAGCCCTCCCAGCAGGTTATGCAGTGCCATGTCCCACCTCGCCATCCTCGAACCAGAGGCTGTAGCCGGTCCCGTCAGGCCCCAGTCCCGTCTGTACCCAGAGATATGTGGTCCCAGCGGGCACGGCGGGCCGCGTGGGCTGGAGGTAGAGGTCGGGCGCCCCCTCCAGCCCGCTGAGCCGGGCCTCCGTATCGCCCACCCGTTCGGCCAGCGCCACCACGTCGGCCCCCTCCGCCTTGCGGTCCTGGAGAGCGTCCACTCGCTCTGCGAAGCTGGACGCCGGATAGCCCCCCCGGGCAGGCAGTCGCTCCGAGGAGGCGCGGAGCACGAGCGAACTGGCCCGCACGACCCGGGCGATGCTCGGCACCACGCGGACCACGGCGGGCGTGCCGCCCGGGCTCCGCACCACGCGCACGGGCTGAAACACGCGCACCACGCGGTCGCTCATGGGGTCACCCGCGTGGCCGCGGGCTGGAGCAACCCCTCCACCCACGCCTCACCGTCCACCAGGATCAGGTATTTGCTGGGGCCGCGCCAGGTCGCCGGGACCGCCCAACTCACCAGCCCGAGCGGCGCCGCGACGCTCATGGCGTCCCGCTGCTGCGCCTGTGTGCCCGGGTCAAGGATCAGCTCGACCACCCGGCCGCTGAGGTCTTCCGGCGCCGACTCCTCCCCGAATCCCCAGGTGAGCGTCTGGCCGCTCCTGACGTTCGTGTGGTTGATGGTGGGCGGGTCGTGGTCTATCGTCACGGCTTCCATGTCACGTCCCTCCCAGGAAAGGCCCCCCGCCCAGCGAGTGCCGGGTTGGGGGCGGTTCGGCTCAAGTTGTCCGTTACTCGTCGCGCTCCGGCCAGTGCCAGGTGCCGGGGGCTTTGGCGTCCTCGTCGTTCTTGGCGCTACCTACGGCGAGGGTGCCCGGGGTCCGTGCGGTGGCACCTTGAGGGACGAGGGCGGGACGGGCGTACCCCGCCCTGGAGTTCGGAGAGCTGAGGTCACCCTCCTCCACCCGGTCGCTCTGGAGGTCGTTCAGTTGGTCGAGCTGCACGGTCAAATTGGCGATATACGCCTGTTCGCCGTGAGCCTGCGGCCAGGCGTTGACCACCGTGGCCGCCCGGTGCTGCCCATTGGCGAGAACGTAATGGACAGCTCGCCCGATGGTCGGCCGCGTCACTGCCGCGCCTCGCTGCCGTAGGACTTCCCGCTCAGCCGCTTGTACGTCGCCACGGCGCTGATGTTGCTCCCGCGCATGGGCAACACGAAGTTGCCACCCTTGGGCAGCTTCGGCACCGTGCATTCGATGTCCGCCCGATTTACACGGCAGAACTGGGGAGCGTTGACGCGCAGGTCCGTCCCGCTGATGAGGATGGACAGGTCAAGCACGTCGCTGAGCCCCGCCCCAAAGAACAGCGTGGTGCCCATGAACCGTAGCCCCCCGCCGTCCGGGTCGGGCTCGGAGGCGGGCCGCGTCAGCCCCGGCGCACACGCGGCGAGCAGCAGGCAGCCTAGGAGCGCGGACACCCTCAGCCGCTTCACTGGATTCCTCCGGGTTCGACCTCGGGCGCGTCCGTGACGGGCGGCTGGGTCTCAGCCTGGCGCACGTCCCGCGCCGCCTGCTTCACGCGCTCGTCAGCCCGCTCCCACGCCCAGGCGAGTGCCTGCCGGAGCTGCTCGCGCACCATCGTATCGTCGAGGGTTGTCGTGTTCAGCAGGGGCACGTTGCGCGTGAGGTCGGCGTATTGCCGCATGGCGTAGTCGAGGGCGAGGTCGGCCTTCCCCTTCAGCTCGGCCGCGTGCTGGAGGTAGTACTGGATGGCCTGCGCCTCGATAGCCGGGATGGCCTTGGCAGCGAGGGTGCGGAAAATAACCGTCAGCATCTTGTTCATCTGGACCTCGATGGAGCTTTGCGAGAGGGCGGATTGACAGCGCCCAGGTAGGCGCGACGGACCTAACGGATGGACGCGGCCAGCACGTCCGCGATGGGGCGCAGCAACGCCAGCCGCGCCTCCCGCCCGGCGGTGCCCGCTGGGGGCGCGTGCCGCAGGGAGTCCAGCTCGATCAGGACGGAGGGCTTGGCATCGGGAAAAGAGTCGATGTAGAGGCCGTTGAAGCGGCTGGAGTTGCTGGGGTTGCACCACTGGCCCGTGCAGGTCCGCAGGGCGGGCAGCAGGGCGTCCGCGAGCCGTTTGCTCGCCTCGCCGGGCGCGTAGTACACGCCCGAGAGGTGCCGGGCATCGGGGAACACCATGTCGTAGTGCAGGCTCACGAACGCTGCCGCGCCCAGGCGAGCAGCCATGCTGACTCGCCAGGAGAGGTCCGGCTTCGGGCCGTCGTTGCCGTCGTGCGTGAGCACGACCCGGAACCCCTTGCCGACGAGCAGGCTCTTGAGCGTGAGCGCGGCCTCCAGGTTGGCGGCGGCCTCGGTGCGGGGGCCGTCGCAGCAGCCGGGGTCGTAGCCCAGCACGCCGGGCGTACTCCCATGGCCGGGGTCGAGGACGATGAGGCGGGGAGTGTGGGGCTGGGGGTTCGTCATGGGCACCTCGAAGAACGCGCCCACACAGGGCGGGCGCGTCCGGGAGACGGGCGGATTACGGATCGGCGGGGTGGGCGATGCGCCGGGCGAGGGAGTTCAGGAGCTGCGCCAGGCCGATCAGCAGGAGGAGCAGCGCCAGCGAGAATCCCAGCGAGGCGGGGGTGAGTACATTGCGGACGCCCCTCACGCCCGCCGGAATCTGGAGTACGAGCAGCACGGCGGACGCCGTGACGCCGACCTTGAGCGGGGCATACTCGCGCAGCCGCAGCCACACCCACCAGCGCGCCCAGTACAGAACATTGGCCGGAGTCCGCGGGGGCGGGAGCGCGACCGCCAGCCAGCGCCCGAGCGCCTGGAGCGCCCGCCACGCGGCCCAAGCCACCAGCACCCGCAGGGTGGTCAGCAGGAGGTAGCCGACCTGGGCATCCTGGAGGAGGGCGCCGTTGAGGGCCGCGTCCCAGCGGGCAGCGAGAGCAGTCAGGTCAGGCATCCTTGGCCTCCTTGGGGGGCGGGGGCTCCGGCGGGTCCGGCGCGGGCGGGTCGGGGATGCTGCTCAGGAGCGGCACCGCGCGCTTGAGCAGGCTCAGCGCCGAGAGCAACAGCCACCACAGCCCGCGCGGCCCCAAGGTGCTGCCGACGACGGCGGCGATCACCAGCACGGGCACCAGGTCGAGCTGCACCGGCAGCCTCCGCAACACCTCGCAGGTGGCAAGCCCGACGACGGCGGTGCGGACAAGCTGCGCGGCGAGCTGACGCCGGGGCGGCGGGGGGGCGTGACTGCTCGCCACGGTGGTCCAGTGCATCCCGGCGGCGACGATGCCCGAGGCCGCCGAGACGGCTGCGGCGTAGGCGTTGAAGGTAGGGTCGAGGGCCATAGGGTCTCCGTAGAAAGGGGCCGTTGGCGCCTTCAGGTTGGTGTGTACTTGCGGTCCGCCGGGATTCCCGCGACGTAGCCCCGTCCCGCCTGAACCTGCTGGTACTCGGCCAGCAGCGCCCCTTCCGTGCCGGGGGCAATCCCAGGCCGGAAGTCGTTGTTGGGACCGCGCTTGGCCGGGTCTACCCCGGCCGTGTCCGGTGATGACCGGCTGGTGCCGTCACCGAAGAAGCGGATATTCCCGTCGTAGGCGATCCCCGCCTGGAGCGGGCGGGAAACGCCGTTGTCATTGACCATGCTGTTGTTCTTCTGGACGAAAAAGCCTGACCACTCGTAGGTGAAGGGCGTGTTCGCGTCGTAGTGGGTCAGCATGTAGTTCCGGTTGCGGTTGATCTGGAGGAATGAGGCCAGGTAAGCGTTGAGCTGGTGCCCGACACAATAGTTGTCCTCGATCTGGGTGTAGTGCGAGGCGTTGGCCCACACGTTGTGATCGAACTCGTCAATGATGATGCACGACCCGCTGTACTTGAAATTGGGGTCCCCCACCAGTTGATAGCCGTAGGCGTTCAATGTGACCCGGTTGGAGTTGTCGTATTTCGTGGAAACGCCCGGGACGAAGTTCCAGTCCCAGCCCCAGGCGCCTTGAATGTAGTTGCGCTTGATCTGTGCGGGGTTGGCCTGCGTTCCCCCGCTGCCGCCGTAGAGGTTGATGTTGTCCTCGACGCGGCTTTCCCCCGGGGTGTTGATGACGATGTTGTCCGACACGTCGATGGACGGGTGACGGATGATGCGGTTGAACTGCACGAACTGGCGCGGCTGCCAGCCGCTCGGCGAGAAGTTCTCGGGGGTTTTGTTGGCGTCGATTTTCTCGCCCGTAAAGGCGGGGTTCCAGCGTTTCGCGTCCGAGTGCGTCGTGCCGGTGTTGGACCTGACGTAGCTGCCCTTGCCGTCGCTCTTGCGCCCGTCGATGTTCTTGACGCGGTTGAAGCGGACGATGAACTGATCGCTGCCCCGGTCGCCGTTGTAGGCGAGGTAGCCGTCCGCGTTGCCGTTGTGGGCGATGTAGATGCCCGAGGTGTCGTTGACCTCGTTGAAGCGGAAGATCAGGTGCCGCCCGCCGTCCAGATTCACCGCCCGGCCCTTGACGAGCCCGTTGACGTTGGGGTTCGCCATGTGCATCTCGACGTACTCGATCTGGAGACGGTTCCCCCACCCGCCGAACACGTGGCCGCCTGCCGACTCGATGATGATGGGCTTGCCGGGCACGGCCACGCATCCGACGAGGTTGGCCCCCCGCACGTCAAACACCGGTTTGGTCGGGTCATGCGAGATGTACCGGTAGCCGGGGTCGATGGTCTGCGCGGTCACGGTCGCGTTGATGATGAAGCTGTCCGCCTCGCGCACCGGGAGCGTGGGGGTCGGCGGCGGGGGGTTCACGATGGCGTCGTAGAACCGGCGCGGGACGAGGCCCCAGGGCGGCAGCCACAGCAGCACGTCCGGGTCCTTGCCGTTGGACGTGAAGGTGCGGAACGTGCCGGGCTGCTTCACGAAGATGGTGCATTGGGTCTCCAGCCGCAGGTGATACCCCTTTTCCCGGCTCCACGTCAGGAAGTACGGTGCGGCGGGAGTGGAGGGGGAGGTCATGCCATCCTCAGCGGCTTGTCGCCCACGGAAACGCTGATGGAGTGGTAGCGGGTCACCCCGGAGTCGCCCGTGCCCGCGTTGTAGAACCCGGCGTACCCGGCGCCGCGCGGCGCGTTGGCCGGGAGGGCTGTCGTGTTGGTGTATTGCCAGTCCGGCACCGCCGCTGCCGGATCGTAGGCGAAGGCCCGTGCCCGCAGGGTCTCGCCCTGGTTGGCCCGCTGGAAGTCGATGGCGTACCGGGTGCCTGCCACCATCGCGGTCGGCAGGACGTTCTTGACCAGACCCAGGACCGTCGTGACCCCCGCATTGTTCACCCAGTTGTAGAACTGAACCTGCAAGTCGGCGGTGCCGCCCGTGACGGAGGGCGTGAGAAAGGCCATCAGGCCGACCTCCTGCCCGGCGGTCCCGCCGAGGCCCAGGAAGGCGCGGAGCTGCTTGCCGGTCGTCCCGTACCGCGCGGTCACCAGCGACCGAACCGTGCCGTCCACGAACTGCCCGGCAGGCGTGTATTGCCAGGCGCGGCGCGGCGCGTCGGTGAGCGTCTGAACGAGAGCCGCGTCCGCCGCCGAGTATTTCAGCGTGACGCCGGTTCCGGGCGCCGCCCACAGCGGGGCCAGCACGGCGGGATCGGGGCTGGCCTGGTCTGCGAGGGTGTGGAAGTCCTCGAAGTAGGTGCCGACCGGCGTATCCGGCGTGTCGTCCCCCAGCGGGGCCTGCGGCGCGGCGAGCATCTGCCCGACACCGGCCACCCGGCCCAGCTCGTAGTACAAGACCTTGGGATCGAGGGTCGGGTTGATGGCATCGGGCCGGTTCCCCCAGAACGCGACCCAGTTCTGGGCGCCGGGCGTGGCGGGCACGGCGAGCGCGATCAGGGCGCTGAGGCCGTTCTGGAAGGCGGCCTCGGTCGCCGTGATGCCCGGCATGGGGAGTGCGCCGAAGAGGTAGCGGTAGTCCCCGTTGGCGACCTTGAGCATCAGGGGGTTGTTGCGGAGCGCCGTTTTCATGGTGGGATCGGCGTCCACAACTGTCGTCGGGCCGGTGGCGATGACGAAGTTACCGACCGTGCCGCCCGTGTACGCGATGGGCACCTTGTTCCCGCCCGCCGAGCCGGACAGGTCCGGGGCGATCAGGCCGAGTCCCTGCGAGGAGTTGGCGATGTCCACGACGACGGCGAGACGCTGCCCCCCCGGCAGGAGGATGTAGGGCCGACCCTGGATGATTTCGAGGTTGGTGTAGGGCATCGCCTGAGTGCCTCCTTTAGAACCGGCCCATGTTGGCGGTGTAGTCGGCCTGCACGACGGCCAGCGGATCACGCCCCGAGAGGTCGATGCGCTCGAACAGGTGGCGATAGATCGTCGCGTCCCCCTGGATGGCGTTCTGACCGCCCAGGATCAGGGCGTTGGGACTGCTCTGGAGGGCGGTCATGCCGTTGACCGTCGTGGTGCGGATCAAGGCGCCGTCGCGGTACATCCTGAGCGTGGTGTTGGTCGTGCCGAAGTCGAGGAAAAACGCGAGCTGGACGAGGGTGCCGGGCACGAGTCCCTGCCCGGTGTGCTGAAACCCGATCTCGTTCTTGGTCCCGTTCTGGCTCCAGACCTGCAACACGCCGATGAAGTCGGGGGAGACCGCCTTATCGGACAGGTAGACCGCAAAGGCGTTGGGGTCGGTGGAGAGATTGGCGTTGCCGCCGACCGCCGCGATCTGCTGGTATTTCTGATTGACGCGCGCCCCGATGCGTGCCCAGATGATGTAGAGAAAGTCCTTGCCGCTCATGCCGGTCAGGAAGCCGTTGTCCCCGGTGGACGCGAAGCTGTCCGTGAGCGTGTCGCCGTTCGGGCGGGTGAACTTGACGCCCTTGCCGTCGTAGATCATGGAACCGTCCGGGCCGACAAATTTGCCGTCCCAGGTGGCTCCCCTCGGCAGCGCGTAGGGGTTGCGCGCGAGGTTGTAGACGTAGCTGGGGTTGGCGCTCCCCTGAACGCCGATCCGGCCATCGGGAAACGACTCGCGGTTGGCGAAATCCTGAATGAGCAATACCCCCGGCGCGTCCAGCGGGTCGAGCAGGATGGAGGGGAGGTCATTCGGGAACACCGTGTCGTCGGGGAGCTGGAAGAGTTGAGCGGTATTGGGCATCTCAGTAACCCCTCTCCTGAATGAAGGCGGTCAGCGCCGCCGCGATGTCGGCGTACCCCTGCGCGTTGGGGTGCGTGTTGTCCGCCATGCGGGCCGGATCAGGCGAGCCGTCCGCCCGCCAGGTGCCGTCCGCGTTGCGGCACAGCACGCGCCGTAGCCCGAGGTAGTGCGCCCCGAACGAGGTGGCGAGCCGTTCGTTGAAACCCTGGATGGCCTCCAGACCGGCCCCGTACACCTCCGTTTTGCTGTTCAGCAACCCGACGACCACGTACCGCTCGTGGCGCCCCTGCAAGCTGTCCACGATGTACTGGACGTGTTCTTCGAGGTCGCGCCCGTACAGCTCGCGCTGGGTGGCGTCGATGCCGATGCGGTCGATGTTGTTGCGGCCCACGAAGATGACGGTCGTGTAGTTGCGGTACGGATTGTCCGGCACCCACGTCACGCTGCCCCGGGCCACCTCGAAGGCGTTGGGGGTCGGGGCCGAGGGCGTGAAGGTGTAGTAGCCGGTGCGGTTGGTCAGCACGTCCGCCTGTCCCTCACCGCCGCGCGTGAGCGTGCCCGGCACGCCCATGAGCCGCCCGGTCTGCTGGCGCCCCCACTGGCTCAGGAGGGGAGACCGGTCGGGGTCCAGCGCCGTGAGGGTAAACACGGAACCGTCCGGCGCCGCCGTCGTGACGCTGAAGGTGGCGAGGCGACTGAGCGCCCCGAACCGCGCCGCGACATCGATGGTGGTCTGATTGGCGATGCCCAGGTTGACGACGGGGCGGCTCAGGGAGAGCGCGACCCGGGAGGCCACGCCCTGCGGCGCGTTCTTGCCGTACCCGGTGTCCCCCATGCCTTCCGCCAGGTCATCCCCCCAGATGGCGATGCCGCGCGTGGGGGAGAAGTCGGGCTTGGCGATATGGGTGATGCCGTCCCTGGAGACGTAAATCGGCATCCGGCCGAACTTGTCCGAGACCCCCCAGGCGACCTCGCCGTAGTTGGTCACGACCCGGAGATTGCCGCTGCCGAGGTTCAGGGTGTTGGCCGTGACCTGATCCGCGCTCAGGCGCTGGGCCGAGAAGGTGCCCGAGGCCGAGAAGTTCACGACCGTCAGG
Source organism: Deinococcus aerius (assembly GCF_002897375.1). Classification (NCBI taxonomy): domain Bacteria; kingdom Thermotogati; phylum Deinococcota; class Deinococci; order Deinococcales; family Deinococcaceae; genus Deinococcus; species Deinococcus aerius. The sequence goes on from NZ_BFAG01000006.1 coordinate 89,402, forward strand.
GAGGCGAAGATGGCCCGCACGGCCCGCACGACGCCGTTGGTGTCCACGTAGAGCGGTGAGCGCCCGTTCCGGTCCGTGACCCCCCAGGCCACACCAACTCCGGTGTCCGTGGTGGCGTTGGGCCGGTTGATCGCCTTGATCGCCGTGATGCCCGCCGCCCGGGTCGTCAGGTCACTTTTTAATGCCTCGATCTTGCCGCGCTCGGTGCTGAGGTCGGCCGCTGCCCCCTGGGCGACGGCAGCGGCGTCCCGGGCCGCCTTCGTCGCGTCGATGAGGTTGCCCACCTGCACCGGGTTCATGAAGACCTGGCCCGGCAGAGCCCCGTAGAGGCTGAGGTCCCATTCCCCCGCGCCGGTGTCCCGGGGATGGCCGACGATCTCGAAGGGGATGAAGTTTTTATTCCCACCGGACGGGAAGATGGTGAGCGTGACGAGCACGAGCGCATCCCCGGGGTCCGCGCCGTGCAACTGGGCCGGACCCGTCCCCTCGGCGAGGAGCGCCGCCCGGCCTGAGCCATCCGCGTCTGGACCGCTCAGCGGCCCCTCGTACTCGCCGCCCGAGATGCCCCAGGCCGTCATCAGATTCTCGTGGTAAACGACTCGCCAGCGCCCCCCGGTAGCCCCGGGCGGGAGCTGAACGCGGCGGGTCATTTTCAGCAGTTTCGCCATGCTTCAGCCCTCCTTAGGCGAGCGGCACCGGGAGGCCGGTGGCGTCCTGGAATTCGTGCTGCCCGGAGTACAGCCGCAGCGTCAGCCGGTAGCCCCGCTCGGTGCCCTGGCGCGAGACGCACCGCACCCGCCAGACCGGCAGGGACAGGTCACCGAAGGTCACCCGCACCGTCTGCTCCACGTCCGCCAGGAATCGGCCCAGCTCGCGGGCCGCTCTCGTGCGGCTCCACCACACCCCGGGCGGGGGCTCGACTGAGCAGTCGATCTCGATGGGTCCCGGCAGCCGCTCCCCGCTGCCCGCCAACTCCGGCGTGCCGCCGTCCACGCTGGAGATCAGCCGCTCGGCGTACTCGACCCGCCGCTCGCGGGGCCGGGCCCGCTGCAATTCGCGCAGCACCGCGTTGCCGGGGCCGCGCAGGATGAAGCGGTCGCCCCTCACCGGCCCTGCACCGCGAACTTGATCGCGCGGGCCGTGTCGCTCTGCCCGTCGCTGCCCAGCCGCGCGAGCGTGACCCCACGGTTATCCCGGGTGTACTGGTACTCCCACAGTCCCGTCGCGCCGGTCACGTCGCCGTCCGGTGAACCCGTGACAGTCAGCGTGGGCGTGGGCGCGACGAGGCCGGGCAGGGTGACCTCCGCAGGTGTGGCGAAGGGGAGCTGAAGAAAGGACTGGGCTACCCGCAGCGAGGCCGCCTCGTCAACCACCAGGAACCGCACGGCGTACACCCGCAGCTCGGTGGCCGGGGCGGTCTGCACGGCGAGCGTCGCGCCCAGCAGCAGCCGGGCCCGCCAGGTGCCCGCCGTCCCCGCGTCCGGGGGCAGGATCAGCCGCAGCGTCCGGCGCTCGGCCGTTGCCTGGAGGGAGAGGATCGCCTCGGCGTCGCCCACTTCCAACCGCAGCGCGTAGGCGCCCGAGGGCAGATTCTCCACGCTGGGGAGCGTGTACTCCACCTCCACACCCACCGGGCGGCCCAGGGCGCTCTCCAGCTCGACAGCGCGTTGGGTCGTGCCCAGCGCGACGGCGGTGTAGGTCGTGGGGTCGTTGTCCAGCGCGGCGGTGCCGTCCACGTTCTCCGGCCGCGTGACCCACCGCTCAGGGGGCTGGGGCGCGATGAGCGCGACACCCTCGGGCGGCTCGACCGCCCTCTCGGCCCGGTACAGGTCGTGCTGCGCATGCTGGGCAACAACGGTCACGGTGGCTGGGACGCCGGACGGGCCGAACCGAACCGCACCGCCCTCCAGCCCCGCTGGGGCCGTCACGACCCGCAGAACGGCCCGCGTGACCGTCTCGCGCCCCTGTACCCGCAGGCGCCCCCAGCCCTTCCCGGCGTAGGCGACAGTCAGGGCGGCGGGCTGAGGGCGCCCGAAGAAGACGCGGCCCTGCACGTCCACATCCCACTGGACGCCCGCCGCCTTGGCGAGCGTGTTGAGCGCCGTGGCGAGGTCCGAGGTCGGCGCGTAGTAGGTCGAGAGGGACGGCCCGGCATCCGTGCCTGAGCCGTTCCCGATCAGTGCCGGATCGTAGGTCACGCCGGGCGGGCACAGGCGGCCCAGGAGGTCCCGAACGATGGCAAACACGCCCTGATCGCGGTACGCCTTCCCGTCCATCAAGGCCCGGCGCAGGACCTCGCGTCCGCCCAGCACGAGCTGCTCCTCCACGTCCTGCTGCTTCTGGTGCGAAGGGTCGGGGACCTGGCCGTAGAACGCGGACTCACCATTCACCGTGAACTTCACGATGCCCAGGGGCGGCAGGCGCAGCCGCGCCCCCAGGGCCGCAACGCGGAGCTGCACCGTCCCGCCATAGGGCGTGAGCTGCCATTCAAAGCCGTCGTCGATGCCGCGCACGGCGTCGGTGTTGCGGGTGACAGTAGGGGCGCCGCTCTTGTTGGCGGGCCACACGGATAGCTCCCAGGCCAAGGGCGGCCCTCCCTTCGTGGTGCGGTAGACGATGTCGCCCGGTGCTGGAGCCGGGTTACAGGCGACCAGTGCCCAGGTCCCAGCCGAGGCTGCGACCAGCGCCAGGGCTGCCCTGCGGAGCGTCGATCTGAACATGAATGCCCTCCGTGACGAGGCGCGTGATGTACGCCCCCATGCGGTCGATGTGGTTGCCCATCTGCGCGACCCACTCGGGCGCGGCGATCACGGTCACCTGCGAAGTGGGGATCGTCACGCTGCTGTTGTCGGGGCCACCCGCACTGCCCGGCGTGCCGCTGCTGAAGGAGGCCGCCGCCGAGCTGGCCCTGCTCGCTTCGCTCGCCTGCTGGGACAGCCGGGCCTGGAGCCCCGCCGCGATGCCCGCGATGGCCGCCGCGACCGCGAGGGTGGCCGCCGCCTTGCCCCAACCGATCACCGGCACGGTGCTCTCGACGAGCGCCTGGGCGATCATCTGCGCGGCGTAGGCGGCGACCGCAATCGCCACTTGCTTGACGATGCCGAGGGCCATGATCGCCATGCTCTTGACCACGCCGCTCGCGGTGACCTCGGCGCCGCTGACGAGTTCCTCGAAGGTTTTGCTGATGAGGTCCACGACGCCCTGGAGCGCGGACTTGAAGAAGTCGAGCTTCTTCAGCCCGGTCTCCATCCCCATCACGTTGAGGGTGACGTTGACCTGGCGGTCCTTGATCTCGGCCAGCACGGAGTTGAACTGGGCGACGTTTTCGGAAGCGCGGGCCGCCTCCAGCGCGGCCTGCAACTCGCTGTCGCTGAGCTGCTTGAGCCCGGCGACCCACTCGCCCTGGGCGAGGCGGTCGAGGTTGTCGGCCCACGCCTTGTGGGTGTCGGCCGTCGCCCTCGCCCGGCGGGCGCTCTCGTCCAGTACGGCGTTGTAGAGGTCCTGCTGCCCGCTGGCGAGCGTCGTCACCCGCGCCCGCTCCAGCTCCTCGCCGGTTGCCCCCCTCAGGCTCTCGCGGTAGGCGTCGAGCGCCTGTTTCGCCCGGACGCTCGCCTGCCAGTCCAGTTGCTCCTGGGTCAGCGGGGCCTGACTGCCCCGAGCGAGGGAGGGGGTCATCGGGGCCGCGGGGGTGGGCCGTGCCTCCGACGGCGTGACGACCTCCGGCGCCGCCCGGGTGGGGCGGGCGTCTGAGGGGTCGCCCAGGGGCTCGGAGACGTGCGCGTTGAATTTCGCCGTCTGGATGAGGTTGTCGAGGTTGGCCTTGACGTAGGCCGCCGCCTCGCCCGCCAGCCCCCCCTTCTGGATGAGTTCGTCGAGCCAGTCGACGAACCCGCTCTTCGTGGGGTCGCGCCCCTGGGCGATCAGCTCGGCGATCTGCCCGGTGAGGGAATCCACCGTGATCGCCGCATCGTCGGCTGCCTCCTGATCGGCGCGGTAAATCTCGGCGATGGCCTGGGTACGGGCGCGGCTGGTGTCCTGATCGCTGGCGAGGATGCGGGCGTTCAGCTCCTCGGTGCGCCGGGCGATCTCCGCCGTCACCGCGGTCATCACCTCGACATCGCGCCGCGCGTGGGCCTCGTCGTAGAGCCGCAGCAGTCCCGCATCCGATTGCGTCGAGAGCGTGTCCAGGATGAACTGTTTCGTCTCGCCGTAGGCCCGCTGGTCGGCCTGGGCGGTCGCCTCTGCGTCGGCCCGCTCCGCCGCCCCCACCTCGCGGCGGTGGGCCAGGGCCTCCGACCACACGCGCTCGATGATGCCCGCCGTCTCCGAGCTGAACCCCTTCACCTGGGCCAGGGCGCCCTCCACGTCGTCGCGGACCTGCGCGATGGTCCGCCCCGTCACCCCCGCCAGGCTGCGAATCAGCCCCTCGTCCCCGGCGCCGTAGGAGAGGCGGTAGGCGCTGTCGGTGGCCCCCTGGGTGTTCTGGTAGCGGGCATTCGACAGCCGGATTTCCTGATCGACCAGGTCGCTCACCGACTGGGCCGCCTCGTCGGCCCGGCGCCGCTGCTCGGCGACGAGATCGTTCCAGTGCCCCACGTTGCCCGCCGCCTCGGCCGCCGCGATCCCCTGGGCAATCTGGGCATCGGTCAGCCCGGCGAGGCTCTGGCGCCATGCCTCCTCGGCCTTCGTGTCGGCGATGGATTGACGGTTTTGCGCGAGCTGGCCGGCCTCGCGCCGCGCGGCCTCGGTGGCGCGGTCACTCGCCGCCGTCGCCGCGTCGGTGCGCCGGGCCTGCTCGCTCTTGATCGCGTTGTAGTGGTCGATGTCCCCCGCCGCCCGGGCCGTCGCCAGCGCGTGGGCGAGCTGCTCGGGGGTCGCCGAACGCAACCCCTGCAGGTAGCGCTCCATCGCCTCGCCTTGGGCAATCTGGGCGCGGTTGTCAGCGAGTTCCTGCCGCAGCCGCTGGGCCGCCTCGGTCGCCCGCTGGGTCGCCGCCGCTGCCGCGTCCTGCCTGCGGGTCAGCTCGGCGGTGACCGCGTTATAGCGGTCGGCGTCCCCGGCACTCCGGGCCTGCGCCTGGGCGTGCTGGAGCTGGGCCTGGGTCGCGGAGCGCAGCCCCTTCACCCAGGCGTCCCAGGAGATGCTCTTCTCCAGCGCCTGCTGGGCCTTCTCGGTCTCCGAAAGGACGGTCGCGGTGAGTCCCGCGACGGCCGACTGCACCCTGGGGGTCGTCTTCTCGATCCCGTTGGCGAAGCCGGTGACGGCGTGCTCGCCCAGGATGTAGGTCTCCTTCGAGGGCGACTGGATGCGGAGCCGCGCCTTGATCCCGTCGATCACGTTACCCGCCAGGTTGCGGGCCGCCTGCACGACCTGGCCCGCCCCCTGCTCGATGCCCCGCAGCAGCCCGGCGACGACCTGTTTCGCGGCGTCGTACATCTGAGGCGCGACGGCGCGGATGATGTTCAGCACACCCGCGCCCAGGTTGCGGAACACCGCGACGGCGCCCTTGACCCCCGCCTCGAACGCCCCTTCGAGCGCCCGCACCGCGCCGGGAAGATCACCCCGCAGCAGGGCCACGACCGCGTTGATGACTCCCGTTACGATGCCGATGGCCCCGCGCACGGCCGCCGCGACTGCCCCGAACACGCTGGAGACGACGGGCAGGATGTCCCGCAGGGCCGGTTGCAACACCGTCTTCCAGAGCTGGGCGACCAGGTTGAATGCGGCGGAGAACAGCGGCCCGAGCGACTGCACAACGGGCTTGAGGTCCCCCAGCGCCTTCATCACGTAGGGCAGCACCTGGGCGGCCACCGAGCGCAGGACGCCGAACACCGTCTGGAACACGGGCGCCACGCTGCCCACGGCCTCCCGCCCCTGCCGGAACCCGTCGAGCAGGAAGCGCACCACGGTCGAGGCGACGGGCCCCACCTGCGAGAGCGCCTCTTTGATGGCGGGCATCGCGTCGTTTGCCAGATCGAGGAGTTCCTTGCCGACCGGCTCCAGTTGCAGGAGCACTTGGCGCCACACCCCCTGGAACACCGAGCCCAGGGTGTTGTACCGCTCGTTCACCTGGGCAGTCGCGCCCTCCAGGTCCTTCATGCCGCGCTTCGCCGGGTCGATGGCGAGCACGGCCTTCTGGCCCAGGTCCTCGAACTGGGTGCCCAGCAGCGCCACACCCGCTTGCATGACGGTGTTCTGGTCCTTCGTCGCCTTCAGCTTCCCGATGACCAGGTTGAAAGCGTCGGCCACGCTGACCTGCCCGGTCGCCATTTTTTTGGCGAGGGCGTCCGAGTCGATGCCGAGCTGCTTCAGCCCGTCCGACGTGGTCTTGCTGCCGTCCTGGATGCGAACCCGGAATTCCTTGACCAGGTCGGCCACCTTGTCGGTGCCCAGCACACCGCCCTTCAGGCCCGTCTCGAAGACCGAGTACATCTCCTGGGCGCTGAACCCGGCTTCCTTGAACTGGGGGGCGTACTCGCGGATGGAATCCAGGAAGTCGTCCGACCCGTTCAGGCCGTTCTGGAAGCCGCGGGAGATGAAGTCCAGTGCCTCCTGGGCCGAGAGGCCCATGTCGCCCATCAGGCTCTTGACCGTGTTGGCGACCTCGGGCAGCTCGCTCCCGAAGGTGTCGCTGATGGAGTAGGCGCCCTCGGTCACCCGCTGGAGGTCATCGTCCGAGAGGCCCTTGAGCTGCTGGCGCACGGCGAGCACGCCGTTTTGGGCGTCGGCGAGGCTGTCGCCCCAGTTGTTGGCGAACACCCGCTTGGCGACCTCGCCGAGCTTCTCGGCCTCGGTGGCGGTCACGCCGAGCTGGGCCTGGAACTCGCGCTGACCCTGCGCGGCCTGCGAGGCGATGTCCACGGCGGCACCCATCCCGGCCACGACCGCGCCCGCCACGGCGGTCCCCGCGGCGAGGGCCATCCCGGAGAGGGCGCCCAGGGCGTTGCCCATCGCCCCCTTCAGCGCGGAGCCACCCTTCTCCCCGGCCCGGGTGCCGCCCTGCTCGATCTCGGTCTCCAGCTCGCGCATGGACTGCTCGCCGTTGTGGCGCACCGTCACGTCCACATAGGCGGTGTCCACCGCCCCGCCCGCCCCGCCGCCGCTCAACGTCATTGGTCACCTCTCTTCGGCAGGCGGGCCGCGCGCTTGATCTCTCTGGTCAACGCGAAGTCCTGCACCCAGCGCGGCAGGCGCCGGGCCTTGAAGGCGGCGAGGTACTCCCGGGCGGCGTCCATCGGAATGGTCGGCCGATATTCCACGAGGTCGTACTCCTCCACGTAGATCGGCCACGCCTCGTCAACCAGCTCGGCGTGCTCCCCCCGGTTCCCCATGACCAGGTTCCGCCAGCCCCGCGGGCCAAGCTCGGCAAAGTTGCGCTTGAGCAGGGGCAGATCGGCGAGAAAGCGCATGTACCCCAACTCCGCCAGCAGCGCCGCGAGCTTGGCCTTGCTCAGCAGCTCGACCTCCCACGGCTTTATTCCGTAGTAGCGGGCGAGGAGGGCGAGGGTTCGCCGCTCCCCAACTGTCCCAGGAGGCGATCCGTCATCTCCGCCGTCATGCGGGCCACCGCGCCCGCCGTCGCTTTTGGGTCCGGCACCAGCCCCCCGTTCCCGTAGGCGCCCAGGAACTGCGCCCGCTGGGTGGGCCGCATATCGCGGATCATCTCGGCCAGAGCCCGCTCGTCTGTGCCGGGGGCGGCGGTGCGCCGCATGACGGTGAGCAGCAGGTCGTTCTCGCTCAGGCTCTGGCTCTCCCGCGTGAAGCGTTCACGCTGGCGCTCGCTCAGCTCCTGCATGTAGAACACGAGGTCGGCGGGTGGGTTCTCCAGTCCCGCCTTCCGCAGCTCCTCGCGGGCCTCCTCGGTCAGCGTCAGCCGGACGGGGCGGGCCGCCGCCCCGATGATGTCGATGTGCTGGGTCATGCGGGCTCCAGGAATTCGTTCTCGCCGTACCCGTCCTCATCAAGGTCCCGGAAATCGGGGGGCAGGGCGAGGAAATAGGAAGTCTGCGTTTGTGGGTCGATCCAAAGGAGGGGTGCGCCGAGCCCGTCCCGCGCGAACAGGAGCCCTGCGCGCACGCGCCCGTCCGGCAGGACGCGGCAGCCATACGCGCAGGCGACGGGCTCCCCACCGCGCTGCTCGCGGGTAAGGAGTTCCATGCTCAGGGGGTGTCGGCGGTCTCGATGATGGCCCCCTGGCCCAGAAGGTTGCAGGAGAACGGAATCTCGCCATCGTTGGGGACAGGCTCCGTGGGGTCCTGGATGATGGCCCTCCCGCCCTTCCACTTCGTCGCGCCGGGCTTGAGGCGCTCGATCCAGATGGGCTGGCGGGCGGCCCAGGCGTTCCACAGAGCGACGAGCTGCGCCGCCTGGGCCGTGTCCTCCAACTCGTGCGCGCTCAGGCTCATCGTCCACCCGAGCTGCTTGACGCTATCTCCGTCCCGCCATGGGTCAGTTGCGCTCTCGTAGTCGGTGTCGGGAGCGTCGTCCATCTCCTGAGTGCCCTTGATCTCGCTCGTCTGCACGCCGGTGATGAGGGCCAGCGAGGACGGGCGGGCGGTGCTCCCAGCCGCCAGAACAGCCCAACGAATCTTCGTGCCCTTGCCTTTGCGGGGTCTTGCCATGTCTTACCTCGTGTAGTCAGTGAGAACACCGCGCTGGGCGTCTCCCGGGTCGAAGGGGGCGGGGCGGTCGGATTGCCGGAGGAAGCCCGCCGCGTCGAGCAAGGCGTGGGCCTCCTCGGCGAGGGCGAGGGCGCCGTCGTAGGCTTCGGCGTAGGCGCCCACCTGCACGACGACCTGGTCGCTGTCGGCCTCGTAGGTGCCGATGGGCGTGCTGACGATGTGGTCCAGGACCACGAGCCGCGCCGCCTCGGGTGGCGCCTTCTTGCCGCGCAGCACGACGGTCGCCCCCTCCAGCCCCTTCAGCGCCTCCAGCGCCGCCTTGAGTTGATCTCTCGTTTTCACGTCATCTCCTCAGCCGGGCGACGGCGGGCCGGAAGAAGGGGCGCGGGGCGATTCGCCGCGTCCCGAACTCCAGGTAGATCGCGTACTCGACATTCGTGCCCACCCGCCAGTGCCCGCGCTTGATCTGGAGAGCGGTCATGCTCTGCCGCAGGCGGCCGGTGTCTACGGCGGGCGGGTCGCCGGGGGCGCTGGCGACGTGGCGGCCATACGTCCGGCCGCTGCCCGGACGCGACAGCTCCTCGACCACCTCGTTGCGGAGCCGCTGGGCCGCCTGGGCGACGGCCTGCTCGGCGACCTGGAGCACCAGGCGGCGGGTGTTCGGCAGGTTCATCCGCCCACCCCCTCCGCGATCACGCGGGTGTAGCTCCGGTACAGCGCGACGGTGACGGCGACCCAGTCCCGGCCCCGGAAGCGCAGGCGATCCCCCGGGGTGAGGGCCACGCCACCGGGGAGCCGCACCCGCCAGCGGGCCACGTGGGTGGTGAGCCCGGCCTTGACGGCCTGCTCCGCGGTCAGGGGGGTGACCAGGGCCTCGCAGGCGGGTCCGGCCACGTAGGTGACCGTGCTTTCCCCCAGTTCCCCAGCGGGACCCTCCACCCGCTGGAGCAGCGTCACCTCCTCAGGGAGCACCCGGCCAAGCTGGGGCCGGGTCACCAGCTCCCCCAGTCGATCCGGCTGTCCCACGCCTCCTGCCCCGCCCCGTTTTCCGGGGGAAGGCGGTGCGCCACCCACTCCACGTCCAGCTCGCGCAGTCGGGCGGCGAGGTCCGCCGTGTCGCCATACTGCTCGGACACGTCGCCCTCGCTGCGGGCCTTGACCTGGGGCCGCAGCAGGTAGGCGAGCGCCGTGCGGTAGGGCCGGTAGTGGAGCTGGGGCGGGTCACCCCGGGTGACCCCGTCCTCGGCGAGCTGATCAGTCCACTGCTCCAGCGTCCAGTCGCCGGGGTCGCCGATCTGGCGCTGGGCCAGGGCGAGGCAGGCCGCCGCGTCGGTGGGGGACGTGGGGCCAGTCATGGGCTACCCCGCCGCCGCGTCGTCGGTCGTCTGGACGTGCGTGCGGCTGGCCCGCGCTTCCGCCAGCTTCTGGGCCAGCGTCTCGGGCCGCCAGTTGGGCAGGTGCCGGACGCCGAGCTGATCGAGTTCGGCCCGCAGGACCTTTGCCCGATCTTCCAGGCGGGCGTTCAGCGCCTCCTCGTCGTCCTCGGCGGTCCACTCCGCCCCCGCCGCCGTCACCCGCTCGCGCAGGGCGACGAGCTTGGAGCTGGGCGACTCGTCGGACTTCTCGCCGGGCCCGTCCACCGCCTCCAGGTCCCGGTTCTTCAGGGCCTCGCGGTACTGATGGCCCTCGGCCTCGAAGACCTGGCCGCTGCGGCGGTGCCGGAACCATCCGCTGTTCCTGTCCGTCATCGGTCAGCCCCCCTTACTTGCTGAGCTTGCCCTTGTTGAAGGTCCCGAGGGCCATCGCCTTGGGCCGGGTGAGCTTCGCGCCGTACACGTGCAGGCCGCGCACGATGTTGCCGAAGGCGGTCTGTGCCCGCAGCGTCTCGGTCTTCACGATGGCGTCCGCGAAGGTGATCTCCGGGATGCCGATCATCACCTTGAACTTCGCCCCGCCGACGTTGGCGACGTTGTTGGACTGGTAGACGGCCACGCCGTCCACCTGGCCCGCGAAGCCGTTCTCGGTGATGTTGTCGCCCAGGCTGGTCGCCCGCGCCCCGAACTGCGCCTTGAGGCCGCGGATAAACCAGGGCGGCAGCACGACCCGGCGGTTCACCGTGGGCACGTTCGCCTCGTCGAGCTTCTGGGTCAGCTCCAGAAAGGCGTCGTAGGGGGTGACCTGCCCGGCGTCGAAGCCGATCACGATGGGCGTGGCGTCGCTGCCGTAGGTGTTCGCCGCGTCGATGGCGCTGTGGAAGCCCGCGACGTACTGGTCCCGCACGTCGCTGATCGCCTGAGCCGCGTTCTTGCTGCCCTCGTCGATGAGTTGCAGCACGCTGCGGCGGGCGTCCACGTCGTCCACGATGAAGTTGAAGTATTTCTGCTGGTCAATCGTCAGGGTGATCGCGCTGTCGGACAGCGTCTCGGGGGCGCTCACGCTGCCCGCGTAATCCTGCACGCTCACGGCGCCGACCTGGAGGATGCGAACCGTGCTCCCCGCGTCCTTGATCTCGCCCTCGTAGTTGCGGTTGGTGAAGGCGGCGCCGAACACGAAGGTTTTCGTCAGGTAGCCCAGGATGCGGGCGCTCCAGATGGTGGGGTCGGAAACGGTGATCGCCATTAGCTAGCAGCTCCCTTCAGTTCGGCGTCGAACGCGGCGTTGATCGCGGTCGCGTCCTTGCTCTCGACCGCGCGGTCGAGGTTGGTGGGGGCCGAGGTTTGCAGGCCGCCGCCGCCGTTCGGCGCGGTGGCCGTGCTCACGCCCTCGGGGGCGAGGAAGGCGTAGCGCCCGATGATCTTTTCCACATCGGGGTTGCCGTCCTTGTCCTTCAGGTCATCGGTCAGCAGCCGCAGGGCCGCCTCCGGGTCGCGCACCTTGCCCGCCAGGGCGGCAAGCTGGGTGCTCCGGGCCGCCTCACCCTTGAGGCTTTCGTTCTCGCCCTTCAGGGTGCCGTTCTCGGCCTCCAGGGCGGCGATGCGCTGCTCCATCTCCTGCTGCTTCGTGCTGTCCACTTGTCCCTCCAGGTCCTGCACGCGCTGTTGCAGGGTCGTGTTCTTCGCCTCGCTGGCCTCCAGCAGGCCGGTCAACCGCGCGATCTCCCGGGCCGCCGACCGATCGACGAAGGCCGGGGCGTTTGGGCTCGGGGTCTCCGTCGTCGCGGGGGCGTCGGCGGGCTTGGGGTTGGGTTCGGGTGCCGTCATGGGGACCTCCGGGGCCAGAAGTCACTCAGAGGCCCGTGAAGGCCCCTCGGAGTGCGGGAAGGGTGTGGGATACCACCCGGGAATGCGCTGCCTTGAATTAAGGGAAATCTGAGGCGGGAACCGGGCCCACCAGACGGCGCACCCCCGCCTCGGGTGGGCGGGGGTGCGCGGCGGGTGCTTCTCGCTCAGGTCGGGATGCTGACAGGCTAGCGTGGGGGACGGACGCGGCGCCTACAGGGCTGTAGGGCTACCGGAGCTTGAGCAGCGCCTCTTTGTACCTCAGCGCCTGCGCCTCAGGCAGGTCCCCGTTGATCTGGACCACGATGTTCTTGTGGACGAACACCCACGAGTAGAACAGGGCGCTCTGCTTGCCAAGGTCAATGTACGTGTTTGCCAGCCGCCGACGCTCCGCCGCGTTGGGCACGTCGAAGATCCGCCCCCCGTTGTCCGCGCCCAGCGAGGGAATCAGGAAGCGCACGCCCTTCCCAACGTAGGGCGCGACCCCGTAATCCTGCGGTCCCATCCGCTTCGGCGTCTTCACCTCCAGCTTCGCGGCGGCAAACGCCTTGACCACCTGATCGGTCGTGATCGCCGCGCCGGACGTGAACAGGGCCAGCAGGCCCACCATCAGGAGGTTTCGCATGATGGGCCAGCGTATCTACCCACCTGTGACCGCCCCGTGAGGGTCAGGCTGTGGTCTGCCCGGGCGGGAGCGCCAAGGCCACGCACCGGCAGTTGATGGGCTCCCCCGGGTGGCCGTCCGCAGGCGGCTTGTTCCAGGCGAACACCTTCCCGTTCCGCGCCTTGTGCTCGGGCCTCACTCGGTCGTCCGAGGCGCTGCGCCAGATGTAGTGGGTGCAGCCCGCCTCCTTCTGACTCTCGCGCATGGCGAAGCCCGCGGCGTTGCCCACCTCGTTCCGGGCGATCAGCGTGGCCCGCGAGCGGCTGACGCTGGCGCGGTCCCGGATACGCCGGGTAATCTGGTCGATCCCCTGCCCGCGTTCCAGCCCGTCGCGGATCGCCGCCTGCACCTCCTTCCGCAGTTGAGGCGGCTCGCCCCCCCAGAACTCCCGCATCCGTGCCTCGGCGTGCTGCATGTACCGGAGTTGCAGCGTGGCCGGGACCGTGAAGGCGTCCGTGACGACCTGCGAGGCCGCGAACATCTCGGCCGTGCCGGTGATCCCGCTCTGCACCGCACCGCGCACCGCCTGCGCCAGGTCGTCCGGGGCCTCCCCGAGAATCCCGGCGGCCACGTCCCACGCCTCCATCAGCCGGTCCATGTACCGCGCACGGGCGAGCGGGCTGTCCTCCTCGGTGGCCGCCCGCAGCAGGGCGATCAGCCCCGCGAGGTCGAGGCTGCCGTACAGCCGCACGACCGCCCGGATGGCCTGCGCCTCCAGCACGTTCCCACGTTTCTCCAGGTCCCGCAGGATGCGCTCGATCACCCGGTCGCTCATGCGCCCTCAACCCGGGGCGGGGCCAGGGCGTCCTCCTCCGCGAGTGCCGCGTCGATGTGCGCCTGGGTAATCTGCGAGACGCCCAGCGACTGGAGCCCGGAGAGCCAGGCGGAGCGGGGCAGCCCGGCCTTGAACTCCTCCAGCAGCATCTTGCGTTCGTTCATCACGTCCCGGGTAAAGCGCGGTTCCAGCGTCACCCGGTAGCCGGGCCGCAGCTCCGCCGGTTTCATCGCCGCCCCCAGCTCGTGCGTCTCGGTCAGGGCGTCCCCGATGCTCGCCGCGATGCTCTCGACGGACTCGGTGTACGCCTCGCGCTTCTCCTGGAGGGCGTCCCCGGAGAGGTCGCCCCCGGTGTCGGGCATGTTCATGGCGTCGCGCACGTCGGCCCGCGCCGCGGCCTCCTGGTCCCGGTACTCGGAGAGGACCACCGGGTCGAGGCGCTCGTAGCTGCCGCCGCCGTCGAGCAGCCGCACCACGTTCACCCCCACCTTCTTGAGTTCCTTGAGGAGCGGGTGGTTCGGGTTGTCCTTTGCCAGTTGGAAGAGCTGGTCACTCTTGACCAGGCGTTCCTCGAAGCCGCCGCGCGTGGCGATGAAGGCGAGCAGCACGGCGAACTTCAGGAACCGGCGGAAGGCGGGCACCGCCGTCTGCGCGATCCCCTCGGGGAGCCGGTCCGAGTCGCGGCCCACGATGCGGAAGGCGACGGGCAGCCGGTCCTTCACGGCCTGCGGGTAGGACTCCGGCGTCTTCGCCGCGTACTTGCCCCACTCCTCCAGGCCGGAATACACCTCCAGCAGCCCCGGCGAGTAGCGCCGCACCTCGTACAGGACCTTGTCACCCACCTTGCCCGACGTGATCTGGAGCAGGCCCAGGACCTCGCTCACGTCGCCGGGCTCGTAGATCGGCCACAGGAAGCCCGCCAGGGTCGTCACCCGGAAGCGTCCGTCCGCCGTGACGTGGGGGAAGTAGGCGAACTTCCCGCTCACGAGGGCGTCGGTCGTCGCGTCCTGCACCAGGTCGCGCCCGCGCGAGTTCAGGAACGCACCCGGCGAGACCGCCTCATCCGGCTCGCTGCCCTCGCCCTCCCACTCCCAGTTCAGCTCCCCGCGGGTGAGCGCCCGGACGTACCGGGTCACGCCCTGCTGCAGGAAGTTGGGCACGTCCTTGTTCGCCTTCAACAGGTTGGTGTCCACGCCGGGGAAGAGCTGGGCGATCATCGCCTCGATGCCTCCACCCCCGATGGCCTGCCGGGCGTCGGACTCGGCCTGCCAGATGCTGGCGATCTGGCCCATCTGGTCCTGCACGAGGGCCGTCAGGTTCGGTGCGTCCATGCAGCCCTCCTCATAGGGTGATGATCCCGCCGGTCGGCGTCACGCTCTGCGCGTGCAGCGCCAGGGCCAGCGCCCAGAACTCGTCCGCGTGCCCCTTGTCGGTGGCCGCCGCGTCGTACCGCATGTGGTTGGAAGCCGTGCGCTGCATCCGAACCGCGTGCAGCGCCTCGCGCAGGTCCTCGTCGTCGGGGATGGCGACGCTGCGGTCCTCGAAGGCCCGCTTGAGCGTCACCGCCAGGTCTTCCTTCACGGCCCCGTTGAACTTGATCGCCTCCACCTTGCTGCCGAACGCCTCGCGGGCCTCCTTGCCCATCTGCTCGCCCGGGCCGGTCGCGTCGATGCACACGCGGCGGGCGAGCGGGATCAGGCCGAACACCAGGCCGCGGGCCTCCGCCACGCTGGGCTTCTTCAGGCGGATGATCGCCCGCGTCCAGGTCCGGCCCGCCACACGCTCGACCACGTAGACCACGAAGAGGTGCCGCTCCCACGCGATGTCCACCCCGATGTACACCTCGCCCGTGAGATTGGCGAGGTTGCCGGGGAACTCGACCGTCGCCCCGGCCTGCACGCAGGAGGCGATGAGCTGGTAGGGCAGGAAGACGGTGTCCTCGTCCACCCACTTGAGCATGAACTCCTGCTCCCAGGCCAGCTCATTGTTGATGCTGCGCCGGAGCTGCTCGGGGTCCACATCCAGCCCCTCGCCCACCGCGTCGAGGATGTTGACCTTGTGGGCGGACCACTCCCCGGGTAGGGCCAGCCCGTTCACGTCGTCGTAGGCCCGGTCCCACAGGTCGCGGAACTGGCCCTGGAGCTTGGGTGTGCTCATCACCCGCAGGCGGTAACGCTTGAAGCGGGTGATGATCGGGAAAAGCGAGGTCCAGATTTCCCGGTTCTTGAGCAGGATGTCGAACTCGTCCAGGAAGACGTGCCCGGAGAAGCCGCGGGCGGTGTCCGGGTTGGCCGGGATGAACAGGTGTTGGCTCCCGTTGGGCAGGCTGATCTCCAGCAGCTTGTATTCCTCGCCGCTGTCCGGGGACTGCCAGATGTCCTCGCGCTCCTCAATGTCCTGCGCGGCCAGCCGCAGCGCCGTAAGGTGCATCTTCGCCTTGTCCCGCAGCTCCCGTGCCTGCCGCTCACCGCTGGACATGTATATGAACTTGTCCTTTTGGCGCACGGACATGATCGAGTATTCGAGCGTGCTGGCAAAGCTCTTGCCCGTCTGGCGGCTCCACATGCCGATCTTGAAGCGGCTGCTGTCGTTCACCCACCGCTTCTGATACGGCATGAGGATGCCCTTGCGCTTCAGGGCCTTCGCTTGCGCCGTCTCAGGCGGTTGGGGCAGGTTCAGGGTCATCCGCCGGGGGCTCCTCATCGATCAGGCCGTACACGTCGCGGAGGATGACCTGGAGGGTTTCCTCACTGATGCCCGCGTTGCGGCCCGTGCTGGCGAGCTTCTTGCCCGCTTCCTTGACCTTCTCGCGGCTGAAGGCCACCTCAGTCTTCTTCACCTTCAGCAGCGTCTCAATGGCCCGCACGACGCCGCCGATGGCCCCCTTCTGCGTGAGGTCGAGGTTCGCCCCGTCAAGCGCCCGGATCGCCTTGTTCACCAGCATGTTGAGGAAGGCCGTCTCCATGCCGAGCACCTGGCCGGTCGCCTGCGCGATGGCCTCGACCTGGCGCTGCGCCTCAATGGCCCCGAGCACGTCGGGCATGAGGTGGTCACCCTTGTGGCGGGACAACCCCGCCTTGCTGATCTGGAGGCCGTGCGCGGCGGCCCAGTCGATGATCTCCTCATAGCTGAGGCGCTCGCCCGACTCCTCATCCACCTCTTTCCCCATCAGCCGGAGGTCGATGCCCTGCCGGATGGAGGAGCTGCACACCTTGCACTTCGGGCGCAGCAGGGCGCTGATGTCGTAATCCACTTTGCCCTCCTGACTCACGGGCCGCCCGGGGTCGCTGGCGCCTGGAGCGACCCTCTCTCCTGGTCGATCTGGTGAATCAGCGTCCGGTTCAGGTTGAGGGCGACCAGCGTGCTGATGCTGATGATCAGCGAGACCGCAACCAGCACGGCCAGGATGCTGATGAGCGGAGCCGTCCAGCGCCGCAGGTAGCCCAGCTCTAGCTCCAGCTTCTGGAGCCCCGTCAGGGTGGTGATTTGCAGGGCATCGACCTGATCGGCCACGTCTCTCAACGCCGCGTCCCGCTGCCGCTCATCCACGGCTACCTGCGGGGCGGCAGCGCGATGCCCGGCTCAACCTGCGCCGCCCTGCGGTTCTCGTAGAGGTCAATGCCCTTCTGGGTGAGCTTGACGCAGTCATAGGTGGTGCGGTCATCCATGCCCCACTCCACCTCGACGTACCCGGCCCCCTCCAGCCAGTCCACCGCCCGGGTCAGGTCCTCCCGGGGTGGCATGGCCGCGCGCATGGTGAGGGTCGTTTCGAGCACCGTGCGGCTCAGCGTGCGGTTGTTGGCCGGGTCGGTCAGGCCCTCGTGCCAGGCCATGTAGAGGGTGGAGAGCACCACCCCACGGGTCATGCGGCGGTAGGCGTCGGCGGACGTTCCAGATAGGGCCATAGAGCCTCCATTGGGAGCGCCCCTACTCGGGAGCAGGGGCGCGTTCGGAATCGGGTTTGGGTCGGGGGGGCAGGCGCCGCAGCGCCCCCATCTTGGCGAGCCCGCGCCACAGCGCCGCGAACGCCTCGCGCTCGCCGTCCCGCATCGCCGGGGGGACCGGCTTCCAGAAGCGGCGCCCCTCCTGGTCGGTCTGCTCGACCAGCTCGTCGTGACGCAGCAAGTAGGCCATCACCCGCTCGCGCTCGCCCTCCGTGAGGAAGACCATCCGGGCCAGGCGCAGGCTGCGGTTGTCCACCTCGTACACGCCCAGGATGTTGAGCAGGCTGAGGGGATCGGGGTTGTAGGTTTCCACCGTCCCGACGAGCTGCACCTGGGCGTTCACCCAGTTGCTCGCCCGCATCCGCTGGGCCAGCATCACCGGCCAGTCGCGGCGGGGAGGCGGGGCCACAGCAGCCGGAGGAGGCGCGGGGGCCTCCTCCGGTGCGGGGGGGTCGAGCTTCAGGAGTCGTCGAACAGAGTGGGTTGTGATCTGTTTGCGGGGGCGGACGGGAGGTACTGGCGAAGCTGGGCCGTGTCCATCAGCACCGGGGGGCCGTCCTGCGGGAGGTACGCCTCCAGTGTCTCCCGGCGTTGCCGATACCGCTCGCACGTCGGATTGATGCAAACCCTGTACCTCCTGTAGATGAGCTGCCCGTCCGCGTCCTCGCCCACGCTCTCGGTGCCGGTGGGAAGGACGATGGTGTCCTCCTGGCACACGTCACAGGGCAGTCCGGCCACCGTCAGTGGCCCTCGCGGACGGGTCGGGATGCTGGCAGGCTACCGGATGATTCGAGCGCGTCGTCTACAGGGCTGTAGCCCTCCTGGGCGCTGTCCTGTGCGGTTGCGGCAACCCTACCACGCTCCGCCGAGAGTGTAACCATCCGCATCATCACGGCGACGAGGAGGACGCGCTCCTCGCCCACGGCCCGGGCCACCTGGAAGGGCGTCTCACCGGGGTGCAGGGCCACGCGGAGGCGCACGCGGTCGATCAGGGGGATGGAAGGGTTCTTCTGGATAGCCTCCAGGACGACGGGGAGCCGCCGCATCATCTCGGTCGCCCGCTGCATCGCTGCCGCAAGCCCCTCAAACGCCCGCTTGACGACCTGCGCGAGGGAGACTCCCGGCCGCAGTGACCGCCGCAGCCGACGCTCCGCCCCCTTGCGGCGGGACTGGTAGTAGCGCTGTCCGGCGCGGACGGCGTTGTGGGCGACCTGGTGGTTGCTCACGCCCCCACCCCCCGCGCTTCCAGCAGCGCCCGCGCCTCGGCCTGGGCCTGGGCGACATGCGGGCCAGTGGCAAGGCGGTAGCTGTAGAGCATCCGGCCCCGTCCCGGCCCCACTGCTGCCAGACCGGCGAGCACCAGGGCGTCGAGGATGCTCTCCGCCGCCTGATTGTGCAGTTCCAGCTTCCGCCCGATGGCCGTGGCGCTCTGCCCCTCCTCCGTCAGCGCCAGCAGCACCCGCGCCCGACGGAGGCCGGTGCGCCCGCTCATGTGGGCACCTTCGTCACCCGGATAAACTCCTCCGCGTCGAAGTCGAACCCCAGTTCCTCCAGAATCTCGGCCACCGTGAAACCCAGTCCCTCCAGGCCGCCCCCCTCCAGGGTGGACATCACCACGCCGACCTCCACGTCGTCCCGGCTGGCGTCGGGTTCGTCCACCATGCCTTCCTCCACGAGGGACAACCAGGAACCGAAGCCCTCCGTGAACTTGGGACCATCCACGACCAGATCAATTCGGAGGATTCCTTCGGTGTTCAGGACCAGTTCCACGTTGTCCACGCCGTCCAGGTCTGCCATCAGACGCCGCCTTAGCGTGGCGAAGTCCTCCTTCGAGAGCACGACCTCGCTCTCCTTCTCGCCCGTGTAGATGTTCTCGCCGCTCACACGCACACGGAACTGCGGCCCGGCCATCACAACCCCTCCCACAGCCCGCTCGCCGTCACCCGCTCGGCCACCCCGCCCAGCCGCGCCTGCTCGACCTGCTCCAGCACCGGGCCCGGCAGCAGCGTCAGCCGGTGCAGCCCGTCCCCCCGCGTCATGCGGAGCGTGATGCGCTGGTCGTGCAGGGTGCCGCCCAGCAGGGCCTTCATGTTCAGGTACTGGTCGATCACCTTCAGCATCGACCGCCGGGCCGTCATCGTCACGACCTGGGCGGGTTCGTCCTGCCACAGCAGCAGCGTCAGCTCCTCGGCGCACTCGGGCGGGGTGCCGTCCCGCCCCCAGTCGGCGAAGGGGCAGGGGCAGGGTGGGCCGAACGTGTTGCCGTCCACGCACAGGGGCAGGCGCGGCTGCTCGCCCTCGCTGGGCCAGAGGGTCCGGCCCTCGCGGTAGGCCAGGACGATGCCGCTGATCTCGGGAGCGAACTCGCCGGTCAACGTGTTGGTGAACAGCCCGGCCTCGTAGTCCAGAGCGAGGGTGGGCAGGGTGGGGCGGGTCGTCGCGTCAGTCATCAGCAGGGTCTCCGTGGTAGTGGCGGCGGTCGTCGGCGCGGCGGTGGAAGCGCCCGGTGTTCTCCAGGGCGCCCCAGCGGGGGCGCTGGCGGGTGAGGTGCCAGTAGTGGCAGAAGGGGCAGAGGTAGGCGCGGAAGGCGCCCTGGCGGCCCGCGTGGCGGTAACGGTGGTCGCGCACCCACGCGCGAGCCCCGTTGCGGCCCTGGAAGCTGATCTTGCCCGTCTCCGGGCACTTGGGGGCGGGCACGTCACGCCACCTCCTCCACGTCGGCCACGTCGCTGTCGGCCAGGAACGCCCGCATCTCCCCGTAGCACTCGGGGCAGAGGGCGTCCCCGGCCTCGTCGTGCCGGGCGCAGCCAGTACAGATCGTCCGCAGGCAGACGTAGCAGGTCTCCATGACCTCGGCGACGGGCTCACCGCAGCAGGCGCAGGTATCGACGTGGGACAGGTCCCAGGGCATCAGCGGCCCCCTCTCCGCTCGGCATCGAGCCTCTTCTCGCAGTGCTTGCAGGGGTTCGCCTTCGTGGCGTGATTCCACTCCGGCTCCGCCACCAGCGTCAGCGCCTCCCCGTTGGCGCTCAGGCCGCAGAGGGTGGTGCGGCCCCGGACGTAGTGGGGGGCGCCGTAAGCCCACAGGCGGCCCCAGCCCTCGCGCACGGGGCGTCATGCCTGTTCCCCTTTCAGGAGCGCGATGACCTCCGCCAGCGTGTTCCGCCGGACCATCAGCGCCGCCTCCCCCCAGGCCCACATGATCTCCAGCGGCAGCTCTGACCAGAGGGGCATCGGTGCCCCCGTGTGCGTCACGCCCTTCCGGTTCCGGTAGTAGCCCTCGTAGGCGATCTGGCCGATATCTTTAGCGTCGCTGCTCATCCCAAGCCTCCTGTGACTGGGGCAGGCTCGCCCACAGGTCGATGCGTCCGGCGCGGTACAGGGCGACGAGGTGTGTCAACGCCTCGCCCACGGTCAGGTCGCCTTTGCCGACCAGGCGCAGCATCACCTTGCGGGCCATCGCCGGGGCGCAGTTCAGCGTGACGCTCATGCCCGTGGAGCCCCAGCCGCGCCCCGGCTCCGCGCGCATCACGTCCAGCACCCGTTCACTGCGGTTCACGGCTGGCCTCCTCG
Source organism: Deinococcus aerius (assembly GCF_002897375.1). NCBI lineage: Bacteria > Thermotogati > Deinococcota > Deinococci > Deinococcales > Deinococcaceae > Deinococcus > Deinococcus aerius. The sequence continues at coordinate 110,197 of NZ_BFAG01000006.1, forward strand.
GGGAGCAGGGCCAGCAGCCCGGCCCAGGTCTCGTCGTCGTAGGTGTCGAGCTGGCTGGCGCGGGTCTCGATGCGGGCGCCGGGGCGCTCGCGTTTGTAGAGCCGGGCGTAGAGCGGGGTGAGCACGTTGTTGACCTGGAACTGGTCTCCCTCGGCCCTCAGCCCGGAGTGGTAGCGGATGACGTGGCACACCATGTCGGCCGAGACGCGGCGGCGGGGATCGGTGAGGCGGTAGGTGTCGGCCAGGCGCCGGAACTCGGCGTACATGCCGGGGTGGGTGGACAGGTGCCAGCGGTAGTAGCCCAGCGGGTCCACGGCGAAGTCGGGGGCCGTGCGGGTGGGTTCCAGGGCGGTCACGTGGGCACCTCCTCCGGGGCCGGGATGTCCGGCTCCACGGTCTGGGTCGGGGCGGGCTGCCGGGGCGCCGAGCCGCTGACGGCCATGCGGCCCCAGCTCGCCCCGCCGTTGCGGCTGTACTGGTGCTGACGGTTCCAGTGCCCCTCCCCGACGATCCGCAGGTCGGTGACACCGTTGGCGACGATCCAGGCGGCGACGGGGGCGAGGGTGCGGCGGCCGTCCTCGTCACGCACGAGCGGGGAGAGGATCAGGTGGACCGAGCTGAAGTTCACGGCGGGGAAGCTGACCTTGCGGACCTCGAAGGTTCCCAGCGCCACGTCGCGGGTGTACTTCCGCATCCAGGCGACACTGATGGCGGCGAGGTCGCACCCGACAGCCTCGTAGGCGGGGATGGCCTCCAGCAAGTCCTGGGCGGTGGCCTGGGCGTAGACGATCACGGCTCCACCCCCTCGCACTGGCAGTTCTCCCAGTCGAAGCCGCAGCCGTGGCAGTAGTCAGCATCGTCCTCGTCGTCACCGAACAGGTCGCCCACGTCGGCGTACTCGGGATTCAGGCAGCCGGTGCCGTGGTTGCAATAACCGAAGTCACGGCTCTCGCTGAAGTCCACGCCACAGGCTTTGCAGAGGTAGGGGTTGCGCTCCTCCCCGTCGTCCTCCAGGTCGTCCCCGACCTCGTCCTCGTCATCCAGGCAGCCACAAGAAATGAGCTGCCCCTTGCACCGTGGGCACCGCTCCCAGTCGCAGCCCGGGTGATGATGACTACCCAGTGGAACGGCGCAGTCGTGGCAATCCTCCGTGCCATTGCCCGAGACGACGCCCTCCTGTCCATAGGGAATGGCAGGCAGCGAGACACCGTCCGGGTAGTCCACGACCGCGTTGCCAGTGCAACCCACGTGGGCCGTCATCTCCTGGTCGCACCAGCGGCACACGGCCACTAGGCCACCCCCCGCACCTGCGCCCGCGCCCGCACGCTCCGGCCCGCCACGCGGCGGTCCCACACGCCCTCCCCGTGCAGCCGCAGCTCGATCTCGCGCACCTGCGCCAGCTCCAGCAGCACCCGCGCCTCCCAGTGCTCGCCGCAATCCCAGCGGTGCCGGGCGCAGTCGCGCAGTTGCTCGGGCGTGCGGGTCCAGTTCAGCTCGCGGCTGACCAGGCTGTGGCGAACCGCCAGCAGGTCGCCGTCGCGCCAGCCCGCGCCCACGGCGGGGGCGGGGATGCGCTTCCTGGCCTGGAGGGCGGCGTCGATCAGGAAGCAGCCGAGGGCGAGCACGAACAGGGTGAGGATGATCGAGAGCATCAGCGGACCTCCTGGACGGGGTGGGCGGGCATGGCGAGCAGGGTGGCGACGACCTGGACGGGATCGGAACCGGAGGCGATGGGCAGGGTGTCGGTGGACAGGCCCTCGGGCCAGGGGCCGCCCAGGGGGTGGGCGACCCACACGCCGTCAGCCGGATCGCGGAACAGCACGATCTCCACGGCGGTGTCGGCGGGCGTGGCTTGGATGACCCCCTTGACGCTGCCGGAGTACTCGCTCAGCGCCTCGGTGAGGGCGTGACCGAGTTCGGTGAATCGGGTCACGCCAGCCATCCCTTCCCGACCATCGCCACCAGGTCCTTGTCCTTGACCAGCTCCTCCAGCTTCCCGACGATGTGCAGTCCCGCCTGCACCCGCAGCGCCTCCCGTGTGCGCCGCAGCAGGTCGCGCTGGGCCTCCTGGGCGCGGATCATGCCGCCCAGGGCTTCGAGGCGCTCGACCAGGGCGGCGTGCTTGGGATCGTCTTCGAGGGCGATGGTGAGGGCGGCGGCGCGGTCCTCGGCGTTGGAGTAGCCGCCCTCCTTCGAGATGCGGATACGGTGGCGGGCCTTACTCGCCTCGACCTCGCGCTCCTTCTTCTTCTTGTCGGACTTCAGGCCGTTGAGCGTGCGATCCAGCCCATGAATCTGCTCGGGCAGGTCGAGGAGCTGGCGGAGCTGGTCGGCGGTCGGCTTCATTCCTGTACCTCCGGGGCGGGGGCGAGGGCGAGGAGTTCGGACAACTCGGCGTGCAGGGCGCGGAGATCGGAGAGGTCACCGGGCAGGTAGGTGTGGGCGGTGCGCGTCCCGCCCCGGTGGGGGTCGAGCCGCAGGACGCCGCTCGTGAGCAGGGAGCGCAGGACGTTGGTGCTCGCGCCGCTGACGCCGAGGTACGGGTATTCCCGCGCCACCTCCAGCGGCGTCACCCGGCCCTGCTCCAGCGCCCGGCGCAGCGCCCAGCGGCGGACGGGGTGCAGGAGCAGGGTGCAGGCGCGGCCCTGCGGGGTCGTGGTGTCGCCGCTGCGGCCACTGAGCTGGCGGTCGGCGGGCGGTTGGGGGAGGTTGCGGGCGAGCATGTCAGTTCGCCTCCAGGTCGTTCACGCCCACGTCACCCAGCTCGTAGCCGGGCACCGGCTCGACCAGCACCCAGCGCTGGAGCTGCCCGTAGTTGCCGCCGCCCTCCGGCGTCCGCACGCGGGCGCGGGACTCGATCACCCGGACGGCGCTGATCTCGCCCAGCCCCTGGCCCGCACGCCCGCCCTCGATCTCCAGCAGGTCGCCGGGCCGGGCGCTTGCCAGGTCGAAGTCGAGGACCGTGAAGCCCCGGTCGGGCCAGCCGCCGCCGTCCTCGGCCAGGCACAGGAGGGTGGCCGCGCTGCGGGCCCGAACCACCACGAAGGTCTTGCCGTCCGGCATCCGCACCTCGCTGAACTTGCGGCTGTTGCTGCCCAGGCCGCTGGGCCGCCGCCGGGTCACAGGACCACCTCGGCCGCCGCCCGCACGTGCTCGGGGGTCAGTTCGGCACGGGTCATGCCCCGGTGGTGGGCGAGCGCCGCGTCGAGGTGGCTGAGCATCGCGGCCGCGCGGCGCATCACGCCCTCGGCCACCCCATGCACGGCGTCGAGCACCGGGTCCGGGTAGCCGTCCGGGCGGTAGACGCGGCGGAACTCCTCGGCGGTGATGGGCTCGACCTCCACCCGCACCCACACGCGGGAGGAGATGTCGCTGTGCCGCCGCACCACGTTCTCCAGCCAGGGCGAGCCGATCAGGATGACGGTGACCCCGGCCCGGTCGGCGATGTACTTGAGCTGGTCGAGCGCCTCGTACTTCAGGCGCTGCGCCTCGTCCAGCAGGATCGGGCGGGGGTGCTGGCGCAAGAAGTCCACCAGCACCTCCGTCCGCAGCCGGTAGCCCTCGCCCACGCTGATCCCCAGGCGGCGGCACAGGTCCGCGACCACGTCCTTGGCGCGGTACTGGGGCGGGACCTCGTAGTACAGGCCGCCCTGTCCCTCCGCGAAAAGTTTCGCCGCCGTGCTCTTGCCGCCGCCGTGCGTGCCCACGACGAGCATCAGCGGCGAGCCCGACTCGACCGCGTACTTCATGCGGGCCAGCGTGTGCTTCAGGCCCTTCGTGAGCTTGGGCCGGGGGGGCAGCGGGGCGTCCGGGTTGCCCGACAGGTCGAGGGGCAGGTCGAGCGTCGTGCCGTCCAGGATCAGGCGCACGAGTTCCCGGGGGGGCACGGCGGTGGGCGTCGGCAGGGGAATGGTTTTGGGCTTGGGTTGCGTCATGCGGATTACCTCCTGAGCCACTCACTCAGCTCGTCCAGGTCGTCGGGCACGTCGTCCCCGTTCATGGGGGCCATAAAGGCGCGGGCTTCGGCGCTGGGCACCGGGAGGGGGGCGGGGTTCACGGCGTCCAGCCGCGCGCGGGCGGCGGGCAGCACGGGACGCACGACCTGCTCGGGCAGGGCGGCGGCGAGCGATCCGGCGACAGTGACGGCCGGGTCGAAGAGGTCTTTGCGCAGCGCGTCCACCTGGGCGAGCTGCTCGGCGGCGGCGAGGCGGTTGGCGCGGCGCTGGGCGGCGGCCTCCACCGAGTCTGCGACGGTGGGGGCGGGGACGAGGCTCCCGATCACCTGGAAGCGGCCCTGCCGGTCCCTCCACGCCACCGAGCGGCTGGCCTCGCCCAGGGCGAAGGGCTCGCGCAGGGTGAGCACGGTCTGCCCCCGGTACTGGGCCAGACGCCCGTTCGGCGTGGTCCACAGGGTTTTCCCCAGCATCACGGTCCCGTCCGGCCGCACGACGCGCTCCTCCCAACGGGCAAACAGCAGTTGCAGTTCGTGGGGGTCGAAGTCGATCAGCGTGGAGGCGGGCGCGGTCCCGGTGAAGTGCTGGGTGCGGGTCAGGCCATGCACGACCGTCTCGTGGTAGTCCACGATCAACCACTTCAGGACCGTCTCCTGGTACTCGGAAAGAGTCATCAGGCGGTCGCGCGCCCCCACCAGCCGCCCGCCCTCGGCCCACTTCAAGGTGTTGCGGTAGAGCCGCCGCAGCTCCTCGTTGGAGCGGTCCTTCGCGTTCTCGCCGCAGTACCCGATGAGGCCGCGCTCCAACCCGTGCAAGGTGCCGAAGAAGCGTTCCACCTTGCCGCGCGTGTGGCTCACCCGGGGCCGCGAGTGGATGATCTCCATGCCCAGGCCGCCCACGATGCGGTGGAAGTGCTCGGACTTGTAGGTTTTGCCGTTGTCGATGTAGAGCCGCCGGGCGACGCCGAACATCGGCCAGCGCTCGGCGAGCGGGCCCTGCTTGCGCACCAGGGCGCGGGCGAGCACGAGGTCGGCCTGCTCCTGGTCCTCGCGGCGGCTGAAGGCGATGCCCATGATGCAGCCGGAATAAACGTCGATCACGACCTGCACGCGCGGGCGGTAGATCGTCCCGGCCTCGGGGTCGTAGACCATCACGTCGCAGCGGGTCATGTCCATCTGCCACAGGTCGTTCGCATGGGCGGCGAGCACCTGCCCCGTGTAGGTCCGCAGGTATTCCTTGCGCCGGTCGGCGTCCGCGAAGAGCAGCCGCAGGGTGGGATGGTCGAGCATCTCCTGCTTGATGGCCTGCACCGTGGCGGCCGAGATGGGGATGACCCGCCCGTTCCGGCGCGGCACGTGGGCGAGGTCGGGCACGGCCCGCAGCACGGTGCGGTGGATCAGCCGCACGGGCGCGGTGGGCGGGTTGCTCACCAGGGCCGCGCGCACGACCTGCACGAGTTCCGGCGGGAGCCGGTGGCCGCCCTTGTCGGCGCGGGGGGCAGTCCCCATCACGCGCGAGAGTTCACCCAGGCCGCCACGCTCAAACGCCTCGGCCCAGCGACGCACCGTGCGGGCAGTCACGCCCTTCTCCCCGGCGAGGCGCTGGGTCGCGGCGCTGCGGCCCGCCGTACCCTTCCGCTCCCGCAGGATCGGGAGGAGTTCGGCGTGCAGGCTGTTGGCCGCGTCGAGGTCACCCAGGGTGATCGGGGCTGTGGGCTCCGGGGTGGCCGGGAGGAGGTCGAGGGCCTGGGCTGTCGGTGGGAGGGGGGCTGCGACCGACACCAAATCTGTCGGTCGCAGCTTGGACACAGAATTTACGGCAGACGGTAGTTTCTCGCGCTGAGACGAAGACGAGGGGCTGTGTCGGTCACAGGTTGGCGTGTCGGTCTGAGGTGTCGGTGACAGGGGGCTGCGACCGACACGCGCCGCGAGTTCGGCCGTGAGCGCCCAGCCAAGAGATGACGGGTCGATGTACTTCACCCGCTTGCCCCCACCGCCCCCCTCACGGCGTTCGGTGACCACCTCGGCGTACACGAGTTCACCCCGCTCGCGGAGCCTGCGTTCGATGGTACGGGTGCTCACGGTAAAGGCGGTGGCACACTCGGCCACACTCAGGAGCCATGCCTTTCGCTGCCTGCTGAAAATGGGACTCATGACGCTCCGGTGACTGACTTTTCAGACGGACTGTCAACATAAGTGGACTCCCCTTGCAAAAATTTTTTGCTGACGCGAAGAGCTTTTGCCAGGCCGGTAGCCGCCGTAACGCTCAGCCGCTGTCCCCGCTTACCGGAGATCAAATAGCTGATGTACTGCGGGGAAAGGCCGCTTTTCTGGGCCAGTTCGCGCTGCGAAAGGCCCAACTCGCGGCGGCGGCGGTCGATCTGATCCCCCAGCATGTGCCTCCTTTCCGGTCAGTATCGTCCACTTAAGTGGATTTTGCAATCCACGGATGTGGACAAACGTGTACTCTTAAGTGGACATGACGAAGCGGGGGAAGCGGTCAGATATTGCGGCGATGAGGGGGCCGATCAACGGGCTTATCGCCGAGCAGATGCGGCGAAAGGGGATAGTGAATCTGCGCGACTTCGCCGACTACGCTGATGTGAGTCGCGCAACGGTATATGACCTTGTGCGCGGCCGGAGCACGGTCAATGGCGCCTGGATGAAGCCCAGCCTGGACACCCTCACCAAGCTCGCCACAGCCCTAGAAAGGCCCACTCACGAACTCCTGTACCTCATCGACCCGGACGCACCCGGTGCCAACATCCCCCTAGCGGCCGAGGTCGCGCAGGTGCCGGTCGCCATCGCGGGCCGTGCTGGAGCGGGACCGGACCAGCTCCAAGCGCTAGAGGGCCACACCTACGTCGAGAGCGAGTTCACCCGGGGCCGCGATTTGATCGCCTTTCGCATTGAAGGGGACTCAATGGCCGGGGGCAGGCACCCCATCTACCAGGACGACCTGGTGATCGTGGACCGCAAGCTCCAGGGCGAGGTCAACAACGCCGTGGTCGCCCGCCTTGTCAACGACGGCTACGTGTGCAAACGCCTGCGCCCGGGCAACATCCTCGACTCGACCAACGCCGATTTCACCGACCCGGAACTGGCGGTCATCACGCCCGACCGGATCGAGGAAGTGGTGGGCAAGGTCGTGCGGATCATCCACACGGACCTCTGACCGTGGACATGGAATTCTTGGCAGCGCCGCCTGGCCCCTCCGTTTCACCCAGCCCACCAGGTTCCACCCGAGTCCTGAACAACCGGAACGCGCCCTGATGAAAATGCCGTGTAGGGCGCGTTCGCTGCGGTTGATGTCTCGGCTCGTGCCGGTGGGTTCCGGTTGTTCCGTGGACATGGAAGCGAGCTCTAGATGGACACGTAGTTTCTAAAACAACAGTAGCCCGGCCAATGTACCCCGCCTTACAGCCAGCCGCCTGAGTTATCAAGTATCTCCTCACTTATGGCCCGCCCCCGCTCCATCACCGACGAGCAGATCGTCACGGCGGCCCGGGAGGCGTTTTTAGAGCAGGGGTTTTCCGCGACCACCCTGGAGATCGCCCGCCGGGCCGGGGTCTCGGAGGGGACCCTCTTCAAACGCTTCGCCACGAAGGAGGACCTGTTCGAGGAGGCGGTGGGGCTGCGCGACTACGCCGTCTGGCGCGACGAACTCGCCGGGATGGTCGGCGTGGGCCAGGTGCGGCGCAACCTGGAGCGCTCGGCCCTGCGCTTTCTGGAGACCGCGGAGCGGATCGTGCCCAACCTGATGCTGATCTTCTCGCGCGGGCACGCTCCCGCCCACAACCCCATGCTCGAACGCCTGGGCAACCCCATCCGCCACGACGCCGACGCCCTGGCGGCCTACCTGCGGGCCGAGGTCGCACTCGGGCGCGTCCGCCCCGTGGATGCCGACGTGGCGGCGCTCACCCTGATGGGCACCCTGACCCACTACGTCCACCGCGAGCTGATGACGCCCGAGCCGGGCCGCGAGCCGCTGGATGCCGGGCGCTTCGTGCGCGGGCTGCTGGATCTCCTCTGGCCCGGCCTGGAGCCCTGAGCGCGTCCCCTGGCCGAGTAAGTAAGTCCTGACTCGCTAATCCTCCCCCTTCTCCCGAGGTTCCCCATGCGTTCCCCCCCCTTGTTGCTGCTCCTCTCGCTGGCGCTGCTCGCTCCCCCGGCATCGGCGCAGTCCACCGCACAGGCCACGCCGTCACCCGCCCAGTCGGCTCCCGAGGCGGCCCCCACTCCCCTCACCCTGGCCCAGACCCTGGCGAGATTGGGCGGGAGCCCCGGCTGGCGCAGCGCCGACCTCCAGTTCCGGTGGGCGGAGCTGGCACTCGACAGCGCGCGGGCGCGGGCCGGGCTGAACGTGACGGTGGGCGTGGACGCGAGCGCCGTGAAGGTTCCCGTGAGGAGCGGGGAGCCCACGCTGGGGGCGACGGTCACGGCACAGGTGGCGGCGAGCGTCCTGCCCTGGTCCCCGGCGCTGGAGGCGGTTCGCAGCGCCGAGCGCGACCTGGCCCGGGCGGGGGCGGAGCGGCGGGCGGCTCAGCTCAGCGCCGCCGTGAACGCCGTCCAGGCGTACTACGCGGCCCGGAACGCGGCGGCGAACCTCGCGCTGGCGGGGGAACAGCTCGCCCTGGCCGAGCGGCAACTCGCGGTGGCGCAGGCGCAGCGGACGGCGGGCACCCTGCCGCCCGAGGGGCTGCTCGCCCGCCAGGCGGCCCTCGACGACGCGCGGGCGGCGCAGCGGCAGGCGCGGGCGAACGTGGACCTCGCGGCGCGGTCGCTGGCGAACCTGCTGGGGGGCGCCGTGACCCTGCCCGCCGATCCCGCCGCCTTCAGCCCCCTGCCCGCGGCGCCCGGGGACCCGGGACCGCTGGACGCGCTGGTGGCCCGCGCCCTCACGGGTCGCCCTGAAGTCACCCGTGCCCAGAACGACCTCTCGGACGCGCGGGCGCGGGTGCAGGCGGCGGGGCTCGACGCCCGGCTCCCCGACCTCACCGCAAGCGTGCAGTACGGCGAACTCGCGGGGGCGCAGGGGACGGCGGGGCGCGTGGTCGGCGCGAGCCTGAACGCGAAGACGGGCGTGCTCGCCGGGCAGGTCAGCGTGCCGTTACGAAACGCTGGCGAGCGGCCAACCGGGCTGGCCCTGGGGCTGAGCGGCTCCTTCCCGGTCATCGGGGGCGGAAAGGGCACGGCCCTCGCCTCCGCCGAGGTGGGCGTGCAGGCGGCGACGCTCGCCCTGGAGACGACTCAGCAGAGCGTGGACCTGGAGGTGCGGCAGCGGTACGCCGACCTCCAGAGCGCCCGGGACTCCGTGAGCAGTGCCCAGAGTGGCCTGACCCGGGCACAGGCGGCGCTGACGACCGCGCAGGCCCGGCTGGGGGCGGGTCTCGTCACCGAACTCGACGTGCAATCCGCCCAGCTCGGTGTGGCCCAGGCGCAGCTCGCCCTCGACAACGCCGTGGTGAACGCTTACCTCGCCTCGCTCCGGCTGGCCCAGAGCACCACCGACCTCGACCCCACGCTCCTGACTCCCCCAACCCCCGCCCCGGAGGCCCGCCCATGAACCGCCTTGCCCTCGCGCTCGCCCTGACCCTCGCCGCTCCCCCCGCGCTCGCGCAGGCGGTGACGCTGACCCTGCCTGGCGCGGTGGCCCGCGCCCTCGCCACCGGCCCCGACGTGACGACCGCCCGCGCCAACCTGCAAAAGGCGCAGGCCACCCTCCGGGCCGCGCAGGCCGACCCCACCTCTATCATCACCACCCTGACCCAGGCGCAGCAGGGGGCCGCCGCCGCCGCCGCCACGCTGGCGGGCACCAAGCTCAACGTCGCGCAGACGGTGATCAACCAGTACCTCGCCGCGTTTGAGGGAGCCGGGTCCGTGACCCTGAACGAGGCGCAGGTGCGGCTTGACGAGCGCAACCTCCAGATCGCCCAGGCCCGGCTGCGGGCGCGCGTCGCCACCCAGCTCGACGTGAACCGCGCGCAGACCAGCCTGAACCAGAACCGCCAGGAACTCGCCAATGCCCGCGCCCAGCTTCCCGTGCTGGAGGCGCAGCTCGCCCGCACCCTCGGATTGAATACGGGGACCGACCTGCGCCTCGCCTCGCCACCCACTCCGCCGAAGCTGAGCCTGACGCTCGCGGCGCTCCAGAGCGGGCTGGAGGGGCGTCTGCCCACCCTCGTGCAGGCGTCCCAGGCGGCCGAGTTCGCCGCCCTCCAGGTGCGCCTGGCGGACAACGACTACACGCCCGTCCGCACCCTTCAGGATGCCCGGGTGGCGCTGGAGAACGCCCGCCGCAACCTGGAGGGCGCGCAGCGGGCCGCGAACACCGGCGTGCGCGACGCCTACCGCGCGGTGCAGGACGCCCAGGAACGGGTGGACCTCGCCCGGCAGAGCCTCGCCAACGCGCAGACCAGCCTGACCCAGGCGCAGGCCCGCCTGAAGGCCGGGACCGCCGCCGCCGTCGAGGTGCAGCAGGCCCAGGTGCAGGCCCAGCAGGCCAGCTTCGCGGTGACCCAGGCCCAGGACAACCTCTGGCGGTCGCTCGCCGCGCTCTCGGTGGCCTCAGGCACCGACGTGACCGGACTGGTGAGGTGAGGGGGATGGCCCGCCGACTTCTTCCCCTGAGCCTGCTCCTGCTCCTCGCGGCCTGCTCGCCGGGTGGGGGGCAGGGGGGCGGGGGACAGACGCAGCCCCAGGCGTCCACCCCCACGGGCAACAACCTCGACGCCGCGCCCGCCAAGACCACCGCGCTCGCCGTGCGAACTCTTCCCGCGCGGCCAGGCACCCTGACGGTGGAGCGCACCCTCGCCGCGACCCTGCGCGCCGCCCGCGACAGCAACGTGGCCGCCCAGACGAGCGGCACCGTGACCAAGCTCCTCGCCGACGAGGGCGACCGGGTCCGCGCCGGGCAGGTCGTCGTGCAGCTCGACGACACCGGGGCGCGGCAGGCGCTCGAAAACGCCCGGCTTCAGGTCCGGCAGGCGCAGATCAACCTCGACCAGACCCGCACGAACACCGGGCAGGCGACCGCCTCGCTTCAGGCCGCCGTCCAGGCTGCCGAGGCGAGCCTTCAGAAGGCGCGACAGGACGCCCAGAGTGCGGCGGACCTCTACCGGCTGGGCGGGATCAGCCAAGCGGACCTCACCGCCGCTCGCAGCGCCCAGGCGCAGGCGGAGAGTGCCCTCGCCCAGGCCCGCAACAACCTCGCGCAGAACGGTCGGGGGGGGCAGGGGAGCCTCGCCCTGCTCCAGGCGCAACTGGAGTCTGCCCAGGCGGGCGTGCGCCAGGCCGAGGAGAACCTGACGCGGACGGGCGTGAAGGCCCCCTTCGCGGGCGTGGTCGTGTCGCTCGCCGTGGAGGTCGGGGAGTTCGCCGGGCAGGGGAGCCCCGTCTTCCGGTTGGTAGACCCCGGCACCCTCAAGGCGACCTTCAACGTGACCCCGCAGGACGCGCGGGCGTTGACCCCTGGCACCGGGCTCAACCTCGACTACGGCGGCCAGACCTACCTCGCCGTCGTGCAGGACGCGACCGGTGTGGCGGGGAGCGACCGTCTGGTGCCCGTCACCGCGCGGGTGGAGGGCGGCGGGAAAACCCTCCCCGTGGGCGGCAGCGCGCAGGTCCGCTACCGGGCGACCCTGGGGAGTGGCGTGCTCGTCCCCAGCGGGGCGGTGCAGACTGACGGCGGCGAGAACGCGGTGTACGTCGCTGAAGGGGGGGTGGCCCGCCAGGTGCCCGTCACCGTCGTCGCCGAGGCGCAGGGTCGGGTCGCCGTGCGCGGCCTGAACACCGGGGCACAGGTGATCTCGCCCGTGCCGCCCAGCCTGCAAGACGGGGCGAGGGTCCGGGCCACACCTGGGGGAGGGGAGGCGCCGTGAACATGCCGGAGGGCCCTTCGTTCCGGGAACCCGGTCCCTTCCCCTGCCCAGCTCCGCAGCCCTGCAAGCTCCTTCCGTTGGGAACGCTCCCCGAACCGCCCCGGAGCGCCCTGGGGACGCCATGAGCACCCACGACCCGCCCGAGTTCAGCGCCCCGCGCGGCGCCCTCCCCGACGGCACGCCCGAACCCGCCCTGCACCCCGCCGTGCGCTTCAGCGTGCGGAACTACGTCTTCTCCATCGGCATCTTCGTGGTGGCGGTGCTGCTGGGCCTGATCGCGGCGACCCGGCTCGGCGTGGAACTCCTGCCCAACTTCGAGGTGCCCGTCCTCGCCGTCTCCACGGCCTATCCCGGCGCGACCCCCGACCAGGTGGACCGCGAGGTGAGCCAGAAGGTCGAGGACGCCGTGAGCACCCTGGGCGGCGTGGTGGACATCAACACCACGAGCGTGAGCAACCAGTCGGCGGTCGTCATCACCTTTGCCGACGGGACGAACATCGACTCGGCGGCGAACAGCGTGTCGCAGGCGGTCGCGGCGATCCGCGCCACCCTGCCCGACGGGGCCGAGGCGCCTGTGGTCCAGAAGTTCGACCCCAATGCCACGCCCATCCTGACGCTCGCGCTGCTGGGCGGTGCGAGTCGCGCCGCCGACGTGACCACCTACGCCGAGGACACCCTGGTGCCCCGGCTGGAGCGCGTGGACGGCGTGGCCGACGTGAGCGTGTCGGGCGGCCCCGAGCGGCAGATTCAGGTCCTCCTCGACCCGGCGGCGCTCCAGGCGTACAACCTGGCGCCCGCCCGGGTCACCGCCGCCATCGGCGCCTCCGCGCTCGACCTCCCGGCGGGCAGCCTTACCCAGAACGGGAACAGCATCGGCTTCTCCACCCGCAACACGCCCACCTCACTCGCCGATGTCGAGCGGACCCTGGTGGACCCCGCCTCCGGCCTGCGGGTCTCGGACGTGGCGACGGTGCGTGACACGGCCGCCCGGCCCACGACCTACGCGCGGGTGAACGGGCAGCCCGCCGTGCTGCTCGACATCCGCAAGGCGAGCGGCACGAACAGCGTGGCGGTCGCGGACGCGGTGCGGAGGGCGATGGAGGCGCAACCCCTCCCCAAGGGCTACCAGCTCACGCTCGCCAGCGACACCACCCGCGAGACCCGCGCGACGGTGAACGACACCTTCAAGGAGTTCCTGATCGCCATCGGGGCGGTCGGCCTGATCGTGCTGCTGTTCCTGGGGCGGCTGAACACCGTGTTCGCGGTCATCCTCGCCATCCCCATCTCGATCAGCGCGGCGCCGCTGCTCTACGGCGTGATGGGCTTTTCCTTCAACATCATCTCGCTGCTGGCGATCATCGTCGCCATCGGCATCGTGGTGGACGACTCCATCGTGGTCGCCGAGAACGTGCAGCGGTACCGGGACATGGGGTACAGCCTGCTCCGCAGCGTGCTCCTGGGCGGCTCGGAGGTCTTCTCCGCCGTCACCGCCGCCTCCTTCTCGCTGCTCGCCGTGCTGATCCCGCTGAGCTTCATGCCGGGCATCCTGGGGCAGTTCTTCAGCCAGTTCGGCCTGGGCCTGGCCGCCGCGATCACCCTGAGCTGGCTGGAGAGCCTGCTCTTCCTGACCGTCCGCATGGCGTACACCCGCGACCCCGAGCCCCTGGGCTGGGGGCAGGTGCCCGGGGTCCTCGCCCGGTTGCCGCGCTTCTTCCGGGAGGCACTGGCAGGCGTGCGGACGCTGCCGGGGTTGCTCCTCCTCGCCCTGTTCGGGGCCGCCGGGTGGGTCGCCCTCGACCGCGCCACGGCGCTGCCCACGCCCGCCGTCGCCGTCCTCGCCGTGCTGCTCGCGCCCGTCCTTCTCACGCTGGTGCGGTACGTCCTGACCGTCCTCCTCGCCCTGTTGGAGGCTTTAACGGGAACTTTGCACGGGGGGACCAACCGGGTGGTGACCGGCACCGCCCGCGCCTACGCCCGCACGGTCGGCCGCGTCCTGCGCCGCCCCTGGGTCGTCATGCTCATTGCGGGGCTCTTCCTCCTCAGCGTGCCGCTCGCCCTGCGCGGGGTCGGCTTCTCCTTCGTGCCCAAGAGTGACAGCGGCATCCTCAGTGTGGACGTGGAGCTGCCCGTCGGCACCGACCTGGCGCGCACGAACGCCCTGACCGCCCGCGTGGAGGACAACCTCCTGAACCGCCCCGAGGTCAAACTCGTGCAGACGAGCGTGGGCTCGGGCGGCGTCCTCGGCGGCACGAACGCGAACACGGCGAGCCTGACCGTCACTCTGGTGGACCGGGCGAAGCGTCCGCCCATCGACACCCTGATCGCGCGCTACGCCGCCGACCTCGGGCGGCTCGCGGCGCCAGTCCCCGGGGCAGAGGTCCGGGTGGTGTCCGAGCAGACCGGGCCGGGCGGCAGCTTCGACCTCAGCCTCGCCCTGACCGCGCCGAATCAGGCCCTCCTGGTGGAGCGCAACCGCGAGGTCGTGCGCCTCCTCTCCGCCGATCCCAACATCGCCATCCTGGAGAGCAGCCTGAGCGCCACCCGCCAGGAGCGCACCTTCGTGCCCGACCCCAGCCGTCTGGCGGGAAGCGGCCTGAGTGCCTCGGACGTGGCCCAGGCCCTGCGGACCTACAACGATGGCTCGGTGGCCGGAACCCTGCGCGACGCCGACCGCAGCGTGGACATCGTGGTTCGGCTCGACCCCGCGCAGGTGCAGGGCGAGCAGAGCCTGCTCTCGCAGACGGTGTACTCGCAGGCCCTCGGCGCGAACGTGCCCCTGTCCGAACTCGGCGCCTTCCAGCTTCGCCAGGCCCCCGCGACGCTCAGCCGCCTGAACAAGGCGTACACCGCGACGCTGAACATCAACCTGCAAAAGGGCGGCCCCAACCCCTTCGCGTATCAAAAGACGATCATCGACAGGGTGCGGGCGGCGGGGCTCCTCACGGACAACGTGACTCTGGGGAACGCCTCCGCCTTCGGGAGTGCGGGGCTGACCGCCGACCTCGTGTTCTACGGGCCCATCGTCCTCGTGCTCGCGGTGCTGCTGACGTACCTCGTGCTGGGGTCGCAGTTCAACTCGTTCCGCTACCCGGTCTACCTGCTGCTGCCGGTGCCGCTCGCCATCGTGGGGGCGCTGTGGACCCTGCACCTCTTCCGGGTGAACCTCGACGTGATCACGGTGCTGGGCATGGTGATCCTGCTGGGCCTCTCGACCAAGAACTCTATCCTGTACCTGGAGTTCGTGACCGAGCGGATGCGGAGCCTCCCCCTGCGCGAGGCGCTCGTCGAGGCCGCCGAGTTGCGTTTCCGGCCCATCCTGATGACCACGCTGACCGTGCTCGTGATCAGCCTCCCCCTCGTCTTCGGGCAGGGCGAGGGGGCGGAGTTCCGGCGGGGCCTGGGCATCGTGATCCTGGGCGGGGTGATCACCTCCACCCTGCTCACCTTCTTCGTCGTGCCCAGCGTCTTCTACCAGTTCGAGCGGCGCCGGGCCGGGCCGCAGGGGGTATCACCCACGACGAATACCCTGGCGCCCACGGGCGACTGACGGGGGCGGGCGAGCCTCAGCGGGGACGGGACCTCTCCTGTCCCCGCTCCCTTTCCCGCCGGATGGCCTCGCGCTCGAAGAGCCACGACTGGAGTTCCAGCTCCCGCTGCCTGGCCCGCTCGGCCTGCGCCCGCACCCGGTCCAGCAGTTCCTGGAGAGTCCAGCTATTCCAAGGGGCACCGATCAACCCACCGTCATTCACCCCCCCAGTTTGACGAGTGGGGCTGACGAAAGCCGCAAGTTTTGTTACTCGGCGTTAACCCGGCGGGGTCCCCCCCTTTCCGGCTCCACCCCACAACTTTTACTAAAGACCGCCCCAGCCGGGCGCGCCTAGAATGCCTTCCAGACCACGCGAGAAGCCCTGAGCCGCCCCGTGCGCGGCCGGACGAGGGAGTGACTATGGACTGGCAAAATCTTCCCGGAGGGGGGAACATCGAGGATCGCCGCGGGGGTGGAGGCATTCCCGGCGGCGGCATCGCGGTGGGCGGCGTCGGCGGTCTCATCATCGCTCTGATCGCCATGTTCTTCGGGGTGGACCCGGGCGCGATTCTGGGCGGCGGCCAAAGCAGCGTGCCCACGCAGACCCAGACGCAGACCGCGCCGGGTCAGCCGGACACCTCCTACCAGTTCGTGGACCGCATCCTGGCAAGCACCGACCAGGTGTGGTCGGGCATCTTCGCCAAGGCGGGGCGCACCTACACCAAGCCGACGCTCGTGCTGTACAGCGGGGCAACACCCACCGCCTGCGGGCAGGGCAGCGCCGCCGCTGGCCCCTTCTACTGCCCGCTGGACAACAAGGTGTATCTGGACACCTCCTTCTTCGCGCAGATGGACCGCCGGCTGGGCGGTGGCGGCGACTTCGCCTACTCCTACGTGATCGCGCACGAGGTCGGGCACCACGTCCAGAACGAACTCGGCATCGCGGACCAGGTCACCCGCGCCCAGCAGGGGGCCCGCAGCGAGGCCGAGGCCAACCGCTACAGCGTGGCGCTCGAACTCCAGGCCGACTGCTTCGCCGGGGTGTGGGGCAACCAGGTCTCCAGCCTCGCCAACCTGACGGAAGCCGACGTGCGGGAGGCGATCAACACCGCCACGGCCATCGGCGACGACACCCTCCAGCGCCAGGGTCAGGGTTACGTGGTGCCCGACTCCTTCACCCACGGCACCAGCCAGCAGCGGGTGAACTGGTTCATGACGGGCTTCAAGAGCGGCGACCCCAACAAGTGCGACACCTTTGGCGGGCAGCTCTGAGGCCGTCCCGCCTCTCACCCACCTCGCCCGGCGCTCCGCTTTTATAGGGCCATGCCCACCCCTGCCCGCCCCCGACCCCAGCCTGCCTGGACGGTCGGGGGCGTTCCCGTGCGGCTCAAACGCAGCGCCCGGCGCCGCACCGTGACCCTGCGGGTGCAGCCCGGCGCGGTGACCGTTCATGCCCCGGCGCGCACGCCCCTCGACCTGATCCAGGCCTTCGTCGAGGCCAAACGCGGCTGGGCGGAGGGCCACCTCGCCCGGTACGCGGCGCAGGCCATCCCTCCGGCCCCCCTCGCCGACGGCTCGCCCCTGCCCTTCTTCGGGGAAACGCTGGTGCTGCGGCTGGTGCCGGGGACGCGCGCTCCCGTGCGTCTCGGGCCGGAGTTGCATGTCTCCCCCGGCGACCCGGACACCCTCGCCCGCACGGTCGAGGCCTGGTACCGCCGCGCCGCCCTCCCCCGGTTGCGGGCGTTAACGGAAGAGTATGCGGAAGCTCTGGGGGCACGGGACCGCTTGGGACAGGTCCGCCTCAGCCGCGCCCGCACCCGCTGGGGCAGTTGTACCGCTCGGGGTGACATCCGGCTGCACTGGGCTCTGGCCCGCGCTCCCCGTGAGGTGGCCGCCTACGTCGCCCTGCACGAGGCCGCGCACCTCCTGGAGTTCAACCACTCGCCCCGCTACTGGGCCCATGTCTCGCACCTGATGCCCGACCACGCCCGCCAGCGGGCCTGGCTGAAGGAGCATGGGCAGACGCTGGCGCGGCTGTAGCAGCGTGAGGGGTTTACATTGCGGGCATCGGAATCGGATTGGGCAGGCCCGGTGTGTCGGGATTGCTTGTCGGCGTGGGCTCCGGCATTCCGGGCAGATCCGGGTTCACGGGCGGGTCCATGATGGGGCCGGTGTCGTCGCCGCTCGGTAGCCGCTCGGGCATGGGCGCGGGTGTGTCGGTGGGTTCGGTGGCGGGGGCAGGCGGACGGTCGTAAGGTCCGGTCATGGGTTACCTCCGGGGTAGGAATGGTGCAGTCTCGCCCGCCCATGCCCCGGGAACGCGAGAGGGGTGTGAAGAAACCTTCACTTGCTCCCCAATTCAGGGGATAGGCCGGGGCGGTGAGTCCCGCCAGACTGGGCGGGATGAGAGGCTCAAGAGCGACCCAAGGCGCGACCATGATTGTGGTGGTGCTGTTCACCCTGCTGCTGCTGGCGGGCATCCTGGCGGCCACCATGCGGCTGGGCCTGGGCAGTCGGCAAAATACGGTGGATCAGGCGGCGATATTGAAGGCGCAGTATGCGGCGGAGTCTAACGTGACCCTGCTCCGCAGCAAACTCAGGGACTACCAGGACATCCTCTCCAGCAACGGCATCAACGCCAGTGGAGTTCAGGTCCCCTACCTCCTGTTGCCAGCAGGTACATCAGCAGACGTGGTTAAGAATGATGCCAAGGCGTTCTGCGGGAAGGGAAGTGTGGCCGACCCCTGGGTTCCCACCAGCGATTTTGCAACGGCTCGTGAAGCGGGCGACGCTGAACTGTTTCCCTCGGCTACGCAGTGTGTCGCCACTTCAGCTCCCACGTTGGACTCGTATGGGATCTTGGCCGATGCCGTGACATCGGCGGCGTACAACGAATTGCCCCCCTCAGAACGACCGGCAGCGGGTTCTACTCGCGCCGCCCTGTTGTCGTGGTGGCAGAACCAGCTCAGTAACGTAAGTTCTGGAAATATAAAATACGACATCAGGCCCCTCAGGGTGGTGAAGCTTACAGATAACCGGTACAGGTTCTATCTGGGCGTCACCAATCTGGATGTTAAGGGCAGCAGTGGTACTGGCCAGCGTTACATGGCGGGCACTCGTTCGGATAAGGGGGATTGGTGGTTCGAGATCAAGGTCCCCAACCCATTCGACAACGTGCTCTTCATCAACAATTGGCCCTCTGCCGATGGTGGATTTTATAATGACGTGATTGATGGTGACTTCTTCACCAATCAGAAGGTCAGAATGCTGTTCGGCATTAACTCGGTCAACTTCAGGGGCAAGCTGAGAAGTGCCGGTTGTACGGCCTTTCCCGGTGCCGGTACCCTTCAGAACGCCGACTGCACGAAGGGGGACGGGCCAGGATTCTACGGAGGATTAAACACACTGATTAGCCCTGATGCTGGGATAACGGACAACGCGGCGAAGAGTGCAAATCTCAAGAGTAAGATGACCAATCAGGGAACCAACTTTACAAGCACGGTAGCAGGTGACTTCAGCTTCACGGAGAAATACATACCACTTCCGCTGACAGCCAACACCCAAGCGGCGGACGCTGCTAACGGTGGATTGACCCTCGCGCCTAATGAATCAGGCGTTGAACTAGTGGCGGGCGATGCTTCTGGAAACCCCTTGAACAATTATGATTCCTCTAAATCCCTGTGGAAGGAGTCCAATCCAACCTATCAGTATATTAGGATCAAAGGTCCCGCTAGTTCATCCAGCTACGACAACTCCACCTGGATCGAGGTGGACAAGTCGGACTACGATAATTGGCCCGCCGATAAGAAGAAGATGACCAACAATCCTACTATGTACTGGGTGAGGCCTAAACAGGTGGACAATTCTAGGGAGTTCCGCTTTGGACCCGACAAAATTCTTTATGCGAAGAGCGGCAGCGGATGGGTTTCAACGGGCACGACCTTTAATGGTGTTATCTATGGTTCACAAAACATCACGGTATCGGGCCCCATGCGTAAAGATAGTAGCTTGACCGCCGACGTGAGCAAGATGCCCCCCGCCCTGGCCTCCTTCGCAAAGCTGAATATCACGGGTGGAGCCGGTCTAAGACTGGACACGGACCTGACTCTGTCAAACACGCCGTGCGATAACGGCAATACTCAGCAAGGCTGCCCGAAAACAGGAGACGCCAAACCGCAGAACGCGCTCTGCCTCTTTGCTCCGGCTGGCGATGTCGTCATGACCAGGTACACGCAGGACGAGGCGACCTACCACGCAGCTATTATGGCTAGTAATGGGGCTTTTAACGTGGAGAATTACGATAAGCGCAGGGTCCAGGGATCGCGCCATGTTATAGGTAGCGTCGTTGAAAATCGTTATGGCTTGAACGGCACGGCCAGCCTGAACAACGGTCAAGTGACTTTCGGCAGTGGGTATGGCGACCAGTTCTCGTTTGACAACCGCTTGAGAGAAGACATCTTGCCTTCCTCTCCCATCGTTACGGTGTGGCAGTCGGCGGACGCATCGAGTACTCAGAAGCGTCTTACAAATGTCGTGTGGCAGCAGTCTACTGCTGATAACTTCTGATGAACAGACAAGCCTTTACACTCCTCGAGCTCCTGATTGCCCTTACCATCATCGGCGTCCTCGCGGGCATCTTCGGGGTCAGCTTCATCCGCAGTATCCGCACGGCTGAGCTCCGTGATGCCGCCAATCAAGTTGTGACCGACCTCCGACGGGCCCGCTCACAGGCGCAGCGAGGAAGCACGGATGTTGTCCTCGTACTGCCCGGGACCAGTGGTGGGACGACCTATAAGGTGGATACGGTTAACAAAACCCTGCCGAGCAACGTGAAGGTGATCTGCAAGACCAACTGCGGGAGCGGTGCGACGACGAACATCACCTACCAGGCGCCCTACGGTGAGTTGGGCGGGGGGGCTACCGGAAGCGTCTACACCGTCAGGAGTCCGATAAGCGGGATCAACGACCTTGAAATTCGGATTGTCGGCGTGACTGGGAAAGTCATTCTGACAAGGGCGGGATCGTAAGTGAAAAGGACTTCGAAAGCAAAGAGTGGAGCCCACGAGCAGGGCTTCACCATCATCGAGATTCTCGTCGCTATCGCCATGCTCGGGATTCTGGCCGCCGTCCTCACGGCGACGCTCACCGGCTCCCTGAGCCTGAACAGACAGGCGCAACGTCAACTGGATACGACCTCAAACGTTCAGCAGGTGATGGAGAACGTGCGAAACGCCTGGAATGTTTTGGGCAACTATGACAGCGCCTGTGTCCCCAGCATCAATGTTCCTGCCGGGTACACGATTAAGTTCATCAATTTGAGCACCCGGGCCGAACCCATCAAGCAGGACAATACGGTTGCTAGCCCTCCGACGGCTGCACCTGTAAATACACTGAACACAACGACATCGGCGACCTGTACAGCCTCGGCGAACGCAACCCTGAATGGGGGAGCGGTCCCCACCATGCGCCGCGTCGTCGTGCAGTCGGGGACGCTCGGGGCAGGCAATTCACAGGTGACTGGGCCGCAGGACGTGGCCCTGACCCTCGACATTTTGAGGCCCGTACCATGAAACGCCGTGCTCGGATGGGGTTCACGCTGATGGAATTGTTGGTGGGCATGGCAATCATGGCTGTCGTTCTGACGGCCCTGCTCAACTACTTCTTGCAGGGCACCCGTGTGTCCACGCAGTCCGGCAGCCGGGCCGAACTGCAGCAGGAGATCCTGAACGCACAACAGTTGATCGCCGGAAAGCTGAAGGAGGCGTGGTACGTGTATCCGCCGGGGCAGGTGATCAACATGACAAGCACGGAACTCACCCGGCGCCCCGCGGGTGGCAATAACTGGCAGGTGGGAACCGACCCTATCCTGGCAATGGTGCTGCCGCCTAAAGTGCCGTCCGTTTCTTGCGCCACAAACACCGATGGCTGTTACCGCTTCCTGGCCTACTATCCAGTCAAACGCTCGTTGTGGGTTTCCAGCACGAGCACGGACAGCTGGAGGAACCCGGGACCGGACGACGCCAACGGGGAGACCTGGGTTCTGGCCGAGTACCGGGGCAACATCGCCCCTGGAGCCGGAGGCACTCCTCCCGCTACGCCCCCCAGCGTCCCAACGGGGAATACCGCCAATATCCTTTCCGACTACATCGCGCCCACCGTGGCGACAACGGGCTTCACCACCACCTCACCCATCGACAACACCTACACCATGTTCACCTACAAAGCTGCCAATGGGCTGGCGGCCTCAGCGACCAACCCCGTCAGCGGCGTGACCATCAACCTCGCCACCACCCGCAAGACTGGGGGCACTACTCTGCGTCTGCCCAACCCTACCGACGAGTACAGCATCACCGTCTACCCCACCAACCTCGGCAAAATTGCCGCCAACTGACCGCCTTCAACAATCCCTGAGCCTCCACCGGACCAGCGGCGTGGAGGCTCTACACTGCCCCCATGCTCGTCTCCAACCGGGTCCAGGACCTCCTCTCGCGGGAGCGGGCGCTGCTCGCCGACCTCCAGGCCTTTCTGGAGACGCAGGGGGCACCACCCGAGGCCGTCGAGTACGCGCGGGGGGCGGTGCGCTCGCTCGACGAGAGTTTCCTGCTCGTGGTTGTCGGCGAGTTCAACGCGGGCAAGAGTTCCTTCGTGAACGCGCTCCTGGGGGCGACGGTGCTGCCGGAAGGCGTGACGCCCACCACCGACCGCATCTACGTGCTCGTGCACGGCGACCGGCCCGGCCAGATGGAGCCCACCCGCGACCCCTTCGTGAGCCGCCTGACCTATCCCCTCCGCAGCCTGGAGGGGGTGGCGCTCGTGGACACGCCGGGCACGAACGCGATCATCCGCCAGCACCAGGCGCTGACCGAGGGCTTTCTCCCGCGCGCGGACCTCGTGCTGTTCCTGACCTCCGCCGACCGGCCCTTCACCGAGTCCGAGCGGCAGTTCCTGGCCCTGGCCGCGCGCTGGGGCCGCAGCGTGGTGCTGGTCGTGAATAAGGCCGACCTGCTGGAGACGCCTGAGGCGCGCGAGCAGGTGCGGCAATTCGTGGAGACGGGCGCGCGCGGGGTGCTGGGCCTCACGCCCCCCGTCTTCCTGATCAGCGCGCGGGGCGAGCAGCGGGGGGGCGACCCGGGCTTCGCGGCCTTGCGGGATGCCCTCCGCACCCGCCTCTCGGAGACGGAACGGACCCGCCTCAAGCTGCAAAGCCCGCTGGGCACGGCGGCGGAAATCCTCTCGGGCGAGGAGACGCGGGCGGAGGCGGCCCGCCGTACCCTCACCGAGGACCTGAGCATCCTGCGCGACCTGGAGGCGCAGCGCGAGCGGCACCGGGAGACTATGCTGGGCGAACTCGACGGGCAGCTCAACCGCCTGGGCCGATTGCTCAGCGAATTCGAGGTCCGGGCCGACCGCTTCATCGACGCCCGGCTGCGCTTTTCCAACCTGCGCGGCCTGATGAACAGCCGCGAGCTGGAGGAGGACTTCCGGCGGGAGGCGGTGGCGGACCTGCCAGACGCCCTCGACCGGCAGTTCGGCACGATGATCGACCGCTTCGTGGAGGCCAACCTGCACTTCTGGGAGGACGTACAGGCGTTCCTGGTCCGCCGCCAGCCGTCGAACGAGGTCGCCCGCACCCGCTTCTCCTATGACCGGGGGGCGCTGTTGGAGGGCATCGCCGGAAGTGCCCGCGAGCACCTGGAGACGACCACCGAGCACGAACTCGCCCGCCAGCTCGCCCGTGACGCGGAGGACGCCCTCAAGGGCGCGGTGGGTGGCCTGGCCGGGGGCATCGGCATCGGGGCGGGACTGGGGGCACTGGTCGGCGCCTCGGCGGTGGACTTCACTGGGGGCATTCTGGCGGGCCTGACGCTGGGGAGCCTGGGCCTCTTCGTGCTCCCTAACAAGCGGCTTCAGGCGCACCGGCAACTCCGGCAGAAGGTCGCGGGGCTGCGCCAGGCCCTGGAGCGCATCGTCCGCCGCGAGTACGAGCGCGAGCAGGAACGGGCCGACGCCCGGCTGCGCGACGCAATCAGCCCCTACACCCGCTTTACCGAGCAGGAGCAGGCGCGGCTCGGCCAGGCTGCGGCACGCGCTGCCGAACTGCGGGTCCGCCTGGAGAGCTTGCAGGCCGACGTGAAGGCGTTGGCGTAGGCCCGTTTGACAAGCTCGGATTCATCGTCTACCCTTGTCGGTGCAGTCTTTTCGCCCCACGCGAATCTGCCCGCCAAACTCGCCAGTGTAGCTCAGTGGTAGAGCAACTGATTCGTAATCAGTAGGTCGTCGGTTCAAATCCGACCCCTGGCTCCAGAACCCGGAAGACCCGCTCCAGAAGCGGGTTTTTCCTTTTTGGCTGGAGAGGTCGGGCCGCTTCCAGGGCTGCCGGTGGCCTCCTGATCGATGGCCACGGCTTCCAATGAGCCATCCTTCCGAGAGACGCTGGCTCGCGCAAAGGCAAAAGAGCCGCTGCTTTTACGCTATTTACATAGCAACTTCCCTCCCGTAGACTGAATGTAAGGTTGTCCACTCTTCCCAGTCCCGGAGGTTCCCGCATGATCGTCGAAACGAAAGTCGTAGGCCGCCGCACCCCCTTCGAGCGTCGCCCGGTGCCTCTTCCCGACGGGGCACACACCCTGCGGAGCCTCCTCACGCATCTCGTTCGGCAGGAGGTCGCGGCGTACAACGAGCGGCAGGATCGGGTGGGCCTCCTGCGGGTGCTGACGGAGAAGGAGCTGAGTGAAGGGGCAGCGACCGGCGTGATCCGCGGTGCGCCGCAGGAGCGGACTGCTCCCGCCAATGCCGACGAGGCTACCCAAACCGCCCTGCGCGCCTTCGGGGATGGGCTGTATTACGTCTTCGTGGACGATGAGCAGATCGAAACGCTGGATCAGCCCCTCGCCCTGCGCCCCGACAGCACCCTGCTGCTGCTGCGCCTGACGGCCCTGGCGGGAGGC
Organism: Deinococcus aerius; assembly: GCF_002897375.1. Taxonomy (NCBI): domain Bacteria; kingdom Thermotogati; phylum Deinococcota; class Deinococci; order Deinococcales; family Deinococcaceae; genus Deinococcus; species Deinococcus aerius. The sequence continues at coordinate 134,503 of NZ_BFAG01000006.1, forward strand.
TGAGCGTGGACGTGCAGGAACTCCTCAGGACATATCAGCAGCCGTGGAAGAAAGCCTTTTTCGAGCGGGCGCAGGCGCTCCCGGCCGAGCTGTGGGAGGCGGTGGAAAAGGCCGAGAAGCAGGAGCAGCACGTCACTCCCGCCCAGGTCCTCGCCGAACTGCTTCAGAAAAACGACGAGGGAATTCTCCAGGCCATCGCCGCCACCTTCTTCCCCCAGTTCCCCGAACTCGCCCGCCACACCATCGGGGCCCTGCTCACCCGTCACCCCTACCCGCAGGGCTACGCGCGTCGCGCCTTTCGTGCACCGGGCCACCCGCTGCACGCCCAGAGTGCCGCCGGGTGGATCTGGGGCGTGTGGCATGTCACGCGCGACTACCCGCAGGACCTGGAGTGGTTCGCCGTTCACGCCGGATTGCTGCCGAGCTGGCAGTCCTACCGCCTGGGCCTGCTGTTCGCGCAGGCGCTCGATGACGGGGACGAGGCGATCTTCCAGATTCTGAGGGACACCGCGGCCACGCAGCACCCCGTCGCCCGCATGGGGCGGCACGTGCCCGCCGCGCTCCTCGCCAGTGCCCGCCCGGACGCCTGGGCGCTGGCGGAGGGTCTGCTCCTCGCCGCCCAGCGCCAGGAGGGACTGCGGCAGGTCATCCTGGAGAGCGTGGACGAGGCGCACCCGGACGCCTTCGCCCGCTTCCTGCGCCTGGTCCTGCAAGAAGACCTGCTGCGCTTCGCCGCCTGCCTGCGCGCCGCCGACGTGTGGTTCGGTCTGGGCTACGACGTGACGGAAGTGAAGACCGTTCGCCGGTTGCTGGAGGAGGCGCTGGGGTACCTGGAAAGCCCCGAACAGGCCCGGGAGGCCGTGCGGTCGGGGGGCGGTGTGTCCGCCTACCTCGCCCTGTTCACCCTGGCCATGCGGGACGCTCGGGAGGCGGCGGGGTGGGCACGGACCCTGCTGGGGGACGCGGACCCCGAGCGGCGGATGGCGGGGGCCCAGTTTCTGCTCAGCGCCGAGCTGTTGGACCCGGATAGCCTGAACGCCTTGATCGCCGACCCCGACGTGCGGCTGGGTGCCCTCGCCGCGAGCCGGGTAAACCGCTGGCAGGCGGAGAGCGGGGGGCTGAGTTTCGACGCGCTGGTGGAGTTCGCCGCCCGGCTGCCCGAGGAGGCGGGGCACCGTCCCCTCCTCTTCCCGTGGCTGGGGCACACGCCCGCCCGCTCGGACGTGCTCGACAACCTGCCCGCGCTGCTGGGTGACCGGCCCTTCTCCACCCTCCTGCCCTACCTGGGCGGGATGAGCAGTTCGGGGAAGACGTTCACCCTCCAGCGCCTCAACCAATGGATGGCTAATCGGCCCGATAGTGAGGTGCTGGACGCCCCCACCCGTGAACTCCTCGTCGCCCTGCTTCAGGACCGCAACAGCGGCGTGTCCGAGGAGGCGGTGAGGGTGATGGCGCACCTGACCCCCTCGCCGGAGGAGGTGGGCGTCATCCACACCCTGCTGCGGCGCCGGAGTCCGGGCCTGCGGCGGGGCCTGATTCGCCTGCTTGCCCGGAATCGGGACCAGGCGCAGGCGAGCGCCCGCGACCTCCTCGCCACGCGGAGCACCGAGCAGCGGCAGGCGGGATTGCAACTCCTGCTGGAAATCTCCGGGGAGCCCCCCGCCGACTTCAAGCCCGCCAACGCGACCGAGGAGACCCTGTACGCGGGGCTGACCCGGCCGGAAAGCACCCTGACCCTGGAGAACGGGCTGGGCCTCTTCGACCCGGCGGCGCTTGCCCCCGTGCCCACCCTGAGCCCCAGTGACCGCGACTTTCCCCAGGACGTGCGGCGGGGGGCGGAACTCCTGCGGTCGCTCGACGCCCTGATCGTCTCCCACCGCGAGACGCCGCTGAGCGGGCCGGGATGGGACGGCCGCGAGACGGTCCTGCTCGGCAACGCCCGCCCCTGGATGCTGCGCGGCGACGACTTTCCCCTGGCCGACCTCTGGGAGACGTGGTGGCAGCAGCGTCCGGCGCCCCAGACTCGCGACCTGACCCGGATGCACTGGGCCCTCCACCACTTCGCGGCGCGGCGGGAGACGAGCGCCAGCGAGATCATCGAGGAGTTGGAGGCTGACGGTAGTGAGCAGGCTGCCGAGGGGCAGCGCCTGCGGCAGCTCACGCTCCACCGCACGCTGGGGCCGCTCGTCTCGCTGTGGCTGGACCATGCGGACCTGCTCGGGGCCGTCCTGGGCGCCCTCGCGCGGCAACACGCGGACGAGCTGGACACGACCCTCGCCCTGGACGCGCTGGAGACGGCCCTCAGCCTCCTTCCCGCCGATGTGGGGATGATCCACGACTCGCGCTATTCGTGGCGCAAGACCGATCCCCGCGACCTGCTGGACTTCCTGCATCCCCTCTCCCCCCTGGCCGGGTGGACGACCGCTCAGCAGCGCCGGTACTGGGACCTGGGTGTGTATCTGGACCGCGCCTTCCCCAGCTTGCCCCGCCGCCGACCGGGCACGGGGCTGCTCCTCACCGCGCAGGAACACGGCTGGGCCACGCGGCACGATCTGCTGGATACCCTGATCGGTCCCCGCGACGATTCCTCGTCCTACGGGCCGCGTTTCCACGAGTTGGGCGAGTACACCCGCCGCAAGCTCCGGGAGGGCCTGCCCACCTCGCCCGCCTGGACACGGGCCGTGGACGAGGTGCGGGAGCGTGTGCTGGAGGTCGAACTCGCGCGGGGCGACCTGGAGACGCCCGCCACCCCCGCCGCCCTCAGCCTCCAGAGCGTGAACGGCGCGGGCCTCGCGCTGCGGCTGCTGTCCGGGATGGGGAAGAACCCCCTCAAGCGCGGGTACACCGGCTCGAATGAGAGCAAGGACGCCACCTTCAGCCACCTGCTGCGCGTGTCGTTCCCGCTGCCGGAGGACACGCCCACGCACTTCGCCGAACAGGCCCGGAGCCTGAAGATCAGCGAGGGGCGTCTCCTCGACCTCGCCATGTTCGCGCCGCAGTGGGCGGGGCCGGTGTCGGGGGCGCTGGGGTGGCCGGGCCTCCAGGACGGCGTGTACTGGCTGCACGCGCACACCAAGGACAGCAACTGGAGCGTGCCGCAGGAGGTCCGGGACGCCTGGGAGGCCGAGATCAGCGAGCGTACCCCCCTGGGCGCCCGCGACCTCACCGAGGGGGCCGTGGATGTCGCCTGGTTCCGCCGGATGTACGGCGTGTTGGGACCGGGGCGCTTCGCCACCCTGCTCGACGCCGCCAAGTACGCCTCCTCCAGCGGGGGGCACAAGCGGGCCGAACTCTTCGCCCGGGCCATCCTGGGCGAGGTGGCGGAGGACGACCTGCGGACCCGGATCACCGGGAAACGCAATCAGGATGCGGTGAGGGCTTTGGGGCTGCTCCCTCTGGCCCAAGCCAGTCAGGAGGTTCAGAGCCGTTACCGCCTGCTTTCCGACTTCCGGCGGGGGGCGCGGCAGTTCGGGGCCCAGCGGCAGGCGAGCGAGCGGCTGGCCGCCGACATCGGGATGCAGAACCTGGCCCGCACGTCGGGGTACAGCGACCCCCAGCGCCTGATGTGGGCGATGGAGGCGCAGATGGCGCCCGAGTGGGAGCAGACCGTCCGGGACGGTGACGTGACCATCCGCATCGAGTTGACCCCGGAGGGCGAGGCCAGCCTGCGGGTGCAGCGCGGCGAGAAGGTCCTGAAGAGTCTCCCGCCCGCCCTGAAGAAGAACCCGGAAGTCGTCGCCCTGCGCGCCGCGTTGACGGAACTCGAAGCCACCCGCAAGCGGATGCGAACCGCGCTGGAAGACGCCATGACGCGCGGGGACCACTTCGCGCCGCAGGAGTTGCGCGACCTCGCCCGGCATCCCGTCATCGCCCCCATGCTGCGGTCCCTGCTCTGGGTGCTGAACGAGGAGCACCTGGGTTGGTGGAACGGGGACACGCTCCTCACCCGGGAGGGCGAGCGGCCTCTGGGAGAACAGGCCCTGCGCCTCGCCCACCCGCACGACCTGTACGTGGGCGGCCACTGGCCGGAGTACCAGCGCGAGATCATGGAGCGCGGGCTCACCCAGCCCTTCAAGCAGGCCTTCCGCGAGTATTACCCGCTGACCCCAGCCGAACGCGAGGCCAGACGGAGCACCCGCTACGCCGGGCACCACGTCCAGCCCACCCAGGCCGCCGCGCTCCTCAAGACCCGGGGCTGGGTCACCGTGCCCGAGGAGGGGATCCGCAAGACCTACCACGCGGAGGGTATCAACGTCTGGGTAGATTCCTCGCTGGGCTACTTCACCCCGAACGAGGTCGAGGGCACGCCCCTGCACGCCGTCTACTTTGTCCGCCGCGACGAACAGGAGGCCCTGCCCCTGAGCGAGGTCCCGCCCCGCCTCTTCAGCGAGACCATGCGCGACCTCGACCTCGTGGTGAGCGTGGCGCATGTGGGCGGCGTGGACCCCGAGGCCACCCAGAGCACCGTCGAGATGCGGGAGAGCCTGCTGCGTGAGACGCTGCATCTGTTAAGGCTGGGCAACGTCCGGCTGGAAAACGGGCACGCCCTGATCGCCGGGCACCACGCGAACTACACCGTTCACCTCGGCAGCGGCACCGTCCACCGGATGCCGGGCGGCTTCCTGTGCCTGATCCCCGTTCATAATCAGCACGCGGGCCGCCTCTTCCTGCCCTTCGCCGACCCCGACCCCAGGACGGCGGAAGTCGTCAGCAAGGTCCTGATGCTCGCGGAGGACCGCAGGATTCAGGACCCCACCATTCTGGAGCAGCTCCGGTAACGGGGGCGGGGGTCGGCGTTCAGAGCGCCGGGACTCCCGCCCCCAGAAACTCCAGGTAGGGCACGTCGCCCAGGATGTTGCGGCGGTAGGTCGCCAGCATCTCCTCCTGCGCCTCCGAGAGCCGCGTCAGGTCCCACTTGCGCTGGATGAGGAGGTAGAGATCCACCTCCCGCAGCTTGAGGAGGGTGGGAACGAGGGCGAGGTCGGCGTCGCCGAGTGGGCGCACCTCGCGGTAACCGGCGAGCAGGTGTTTCCACAGGTGCTTGCCCAGCGCTTCCCGGTCCCCCGCGTCCCACACGCCGTAGTACAGCGCCATCGCCAGGTCGTTCACGTAGAAGTTGTGGGCGCAGTCGTCGAAGTCGAAGAGGGTGAGCCGCTCGCCCTGGAGGAGGAAGTTCCCGGGGTGGGCGTCATTGTGGACCAGCCCGAAGCGGCCAGGTGACGTGGGCTGGGCGGCCAGTTCCTCGACCAGCGCGTCGAAGCGGGGCAGGATGCCGGGATCGAGGGGCACGGCCAGCCCCGCCGCCAGCGCGTGCCGGTCGCGGATGTACGGGTCGTCCTGCCAGCTCGGGCGGCCCCCCGGGTCTTCGGGCTGGTAGGTCTGGGTGCGCTCATGGAGTTCGGCAAGCAGGCGGCCCCAGGCCTGGATTTGCCCTGGGGTGAGTTCGGCGGGTCGGGCCCGCTCTCCCGCCGCCCGCACAAAGGCCGACGAGAAGTACAGCCCGCCCTCCCCGTCGGGCCAGGTGCCGAGCAGGTCGCCCTCCTCGTCCGGGACGGGGGCGGCCACGCTCACGCCGCCCTCGGCCAGAAAGTTCAGCCAGTGCAGCTCGGCCCGCACCTGACGCCCCGTGCGGTGGCTGCTGTGGACCAGGCGCAGCACCCGTTCCCCCTGCGGGCTGGAAAAGGCGTACACGTGGTTCTCGAAGCTGCCGAGGTCGGTCAGGCCTTCGGGCGTCTGGCCGTAGCGCGCGGCCACGCGGGCGAGCACTTCGGGGCTGGGGGGAGGATTGCCGAGCATGGCGGGCAGACTAGGGGGTTGGGCGGGGTGCGGCATCGGCCAAACGCGCTAGGGCGTCAGGATGTGCCCCCGGTCGTTGGCAGGTTCCCGTCCCCCGGGGTAGACTGAACGGCTGAAACGCGCCGGGGGACTGGCGCGAGGAGACGCCCGGCCTCCCCTCCTATGGGAGCGCCGGATGGAAAGGGGTTTCACCATGGCCGAGAAGGACATCGACAAGTTGCTCTCCCTGACCGACAGCAAGTACCGCCTGTCGGTCGTCACCGCGAAGCGGGCGCTGCAACTGCGCTCGGGGGCGCCCAGCGTCCTGCCCGTCGAGCAGCGCGTCCGCACCCGCAACCTCGTCACCCAGGCGATGCGCGAGCTGGCGACCGGCAAGCTCACCGTGGGCACCGAACTCATGGACGAGGGCCGCTTCCACCAGGATTACGTGCGCCAGAAGCAGGCGCAGCTCCAGGCCCAGCTCAACGCCGAGCGCGAACGCGAACGCGACTGAGAGGTGATTCGAAGGGGGCGGGCCAGGTCGGTCCGCCTCTTTCGTTTGGCAGGGGGCAGCTAGAGTGGGCGGGATGCTGACCGCCTTTGCCGTCCTGCTGTGCGTGACCGCCGTGCTGGCGTACCTCAACGAGCGCTTCCTGCACTTTCCCACGACCGTCGGCGTGACGCTGGCCGGGGCGGTGGCGAGCATCGGGTTGATCGCGCTCGACGCCCTCGGGGTGCCGGGCCTGCGCGGGTGGGCGGCGGGCGTGCTGGAGACGCTCAACTTCACGGAATTCGTTCTCAACGGCATCCTGAGCCTGCTGCTCTTCGCGGGGGCGCTCAGCCTGGACGCGGGGCAGATGCTGCGCCAAAGGGTCAGCATCCTCACCCTGGCGACCCTCAGCACCCTGCTGAGCACCTTTCTCATCGGCTTCGCGGCCTATTTCGTGTTCGCGCTCGTGGGGCTGGACGTGCCGCTGATGTGGGCGCTGCTGTTCGGGGCGCTCATCAGCCCGACCGACCCGGTCGCCGTGCTCGACCTGCTGAAAAGGGCGCGGGTGCCCGCCCGGATCGAGACGCTGATCGCGGGCGAGAGCCTCTTTAACGACGGGGTGGGTGTGGTGATCTTCCTGGTCCTCGCGGGGCTGGCGGGGATCGGCGAGCACCATACGGCCACGGGCCTGGCGGATGCCCTGGCCCTGTTCGGGCGGGAGGCGCTGGGGGGGATGCTCTTCGGCGCGCTGCTGGGTGGGCTGGGGTACGTGATGCTGCGGACCATCGAGCAGCACGCGGTCGAGGTACTGCTCACGCTCGCGCTCGTGGTGGGCGGGTACGTGGCGGCGGCGGCGCTGGGGCTCAGCGGGCCGCTGGCGATGGTCGTCGCCGGGCTGGTGATCTCCGCGACCAAGGACATCGCCTTCGGACAGGAGACCCGCGAACACATCGAGGGCTTCTGGGAGACGGTCGATCAGGTGCTGAACATCCTGCTCTTCGCCTTCATCGGCCTGGATGTCCTGCTGACCGAAACCACCGGGCCGCAGATCCTCGCCAGCGTCCTTCTGATCGGGGTGGCGCTCGCCGCCCGCTGGATCAGCGTCGCGCTGCCCTTCGCGCTCGTGCGGGCGCGGGAGGGGTACGGCGCCTACACCGTGCGGCTGCTGACCTGGGGAGGCCTGCGCGGCGGTATTGCGATCAGCCTGGCGTTGGGGCTGCCGGAGAGTCCCTACCGCACCCCCCTGGTCACGGCGACCTACGCCGTCGTGCTGTTCACCATCGCGGTGCAGGGCCTCACGATCATGCCGCTCGTGCAGCGGGCGAGCGCGGCCGTTCGGGAGTAGGGGCTACTTCGCCGCGCCCAGCACTGCCCCGCTCGCCGTCGTCCCCGTCATGAGGGCCTCGCGGATGCCCTGCGCGATGCCGAGCGCCACCCGGTCGAGGTAGTTGTTGTCCTTGAGGTTCAGGCCGTCCACGGGGTGGCTGGTGTAGCCAATCTCGACGAGGGCGGCCGGAATCCGGCTGTTGCGCAGCACCGCCAGCGAACGCCCACTCTTGAGCCCCTGCGGAAACGCGCCCGTCACAGACACGACGTTCTTCTCGATCAGGGCCGCGAAGTTGCTCGACAGCGGGTGGTTGGGGTTCCACCACGTCTCCACGCCGTAGCCGCGCAGGGCGTTTTGCGGGGGCATGGAGTTGACGTGGATGCTCAGGAAGAGCTGGGTGCCCGGCGTGCCCATCGCCGCCCGCATGCTGAGGTCGGTGGTCTTGTCGGGGTGCAGTTCCCGGTCGCTGTCGCGCGTGAGCACCGCGTCCACCCCCGCCGCCCGCAGCAGGTCCCGCACCCGCAGGGCCACGTCGAGGGTGACCTGTTTCTCGGTGATCGAGCCGACGGCGCCCGGATCACGCCCGCCGTGCCCCGGGTCGATCACCACCCGGGGCTGCACCATTGTGGCGAAGGAGGCGAGGAGCGCCGTCCCCCTCATGGTCTGGAGGGGCGGCACGGCGGCGACCACCCGCTCCCCCGGCTTCAGCGGCGTGAGGTCCGCCAGGGCGGGCGAGAAGTCGATGGCGAGGCGCGAGCGGTCGCTGCCCTCCAGCGGCGGCACGAGCTGGGCGCGCCACCCGCTGCGTCCGGTGAGCGGTGTGCCGGTCAGCAGCGTCACGTTGACGCCCCCGGCGGTGGGCTCGTAGCGCCAGGCCCGCACCTCCGGGCTGATGTTCTGTCCGGCCAGGGCCGCCGCCGAAACCCCCGTCACCTCCACCCGCAGCGCCACCCCCGTGGGCACCAGGCGGTACGCGGCCCCCGGCGGCAGGTCGAGGACCACCCGCGTCAGGCCGGGGTTCTTGCCCACGCGGGGCGCGCCCAGCAGGGCGCCCGCCTGCGCCGCCCCCTGGGCCTGACCAGCGAGGGCGCTGGGCTTTTCAGTGTCATGGTCGGGCAGGGCCGGAGCGGGGGGCGGCAGGCTGCCGCGCGGGGGCGGGGGCACCGCGTCGCCGGGAGGCAACTGGTCGGCCAGGGTGGAGTTCACCGGGGCCGTCAGCGCCAGGGTCACGGCGGGCGTGCTGGCGGGCACGGAGGTGTGGACCACGGCGCGCAGGGCCGGGCTCGCCCCGCCCGACAGCGTCGGCCCGAACTCCAGGATCAGGACCCGCGCGCCCGACGCCACCGTCGCCTCGCTCGCCCGCCAGCCGTCGGTCAGGGACAGCGGAAAGGGGGTGACCAGCGTGACCTGACCCCCCCCGGCGCGGTACTCGCTGACGCTCGCTCCCAGCGGCGCGCTCACGGCGGGCAGCACCCGTGCCCCCTGAACGTCCAGCCGCAACCCCCCGAAGGTCGGCGCCAGGGTGTAGTTCACGCCGGGCGCCAGGTCGAACACCACCCGCGTCTGGCTGCCGTCGCTGCTGGTTCGCGGATTGCCGAAGATCGCGCCCGCTGTACTCGCCGGGCTGCTGGCCACGGGCGCCTTCGCCGTTGCCGCCGGGTACGACGCACCCGGGGACGTGTTTCTGAGATTGGGCGCAACCTGAGCCGGGGCGGTGCGCTGGAAGGGGTCGGTCTGCGCCTCAGCCCAGGACCCCGCCACACCGCACAGCAATGAAGATGAGAGCAAGATGGCACGCGGCTTCATGGACTTCCATACTGTACAACTTTAGAGTGAGAAAGGCACGGTTCGACTCATAGATGAGCCAAGTTGTGTTTAAAAAGAGAGAAAGTTAACAAAGAGTCCCGCCCTGCTCTTAAAAGCCTGGTGTCGAAGGCGCGGAGGCTTCTGTCTCGCCGCTCGCCCCGTCTCACCGTCGGGGTCCGGCTCCCGCCCTATCCTCTGGGTATGACCGCGCCCGCCGAGACTGCTCCTCATATTCACCTGCCGGACGGCTCCTGCTGCGGCCCGAAGAAGTTCGCGCACCTGCATCAGCACACCCAGTACAGCCTTCTGGACGGCGCGGCCAAGCTGGGGGACCTCCTGAAGTGGGTCAAGGAGGTCACGCCCACCGACCCGGCCTGCGCCATGACCGACCACGGCAACATGCACGGGGCGGTCCACTTCTACAACTACGCGAGCGGCATGGGCGTCAAGCCGATCCTGGGCTACGAGGCCTACGTCGTCCCCGGTTTCGGCACCCGGCGCGACAAGAAGCCCGGTGTGAGCGGTGAGAAGGGCATCTTTCACCTGACGCTCCTCGCCCGCGACTTTACGGGCTATCAGAACCTCTGCCGCCTGAGTTCGCGCGGCTACACCGAGGGCTACTACTACAAGCCGCGCATCGACCACGAGTTGCTTCAGGAACACCACAAGGGCGTGATCGCCTTCTCCGGCTGCCTGGGGTCGGAGGTGCAGCAACTCCTGCTCCAGGGGCGCGAGGACGAGGCGCGGGCACGCCTGCTGTGGTACCGCGACCTCTTCGGCGAGAACTACTTCATCGAGATTCAGGACCACGGCCTGCCCGAGCAGCGGAAGAACAACCCCATCCTGAAGGCCTGGGCGCAGGAACTCGGCATCGGCCTGGTCGCCACGAACGACGGGCACTACGTCAAGAAGACGGACGCGACCGCCCACGAGACGCTGCTCGCCATCCAGACCAAGGCGACCCTCGCCGACGAGAACCGCTTCAAGTTCCCCTGCGACGAGTTCTACGTGAAGGGCCTGGACGAGATGCAGAAGGCCCTGCCGGTTTCCGAGTGGGGCGAGGAGCCCTTCGACAACACGGCGCTGATCGCGGGGATGTGCAATGTCGACCTGCCCGTGGGCAAGAAGCGCGTGTATCAGATGCCCGCCCTGCCGATCCCCGAGGGCCGCACGATGGCCGAGGAATTGCGGGTGCAGACGTACCGGGGCACGGTGAAGCGGTATCCGGCGCACGCGACGGAGGGGCTGCTGCGCGACTACGCTCAGCGGTCCCTGAAGGCGCTCGGGCCAGAGGATACGGCCCGTGTCCTCGCCCGGGTCAACGGCTGCGACGCCACGACCTGCGACCTCGAAACCCTCTTCACCCTCCTCGCCTTCATGGGCAGCGAGTGGGAGGCGCGCGGCAAGGCAGCGGGGGAGAAGTACACGAAATACCCGGCGCTGGAAGTGATGGAAGCGGAGGCCGAGGCAGGTCAGCTTCCCGCCTACGCCCACGAGGACTGCCGCCGTGCCCGTCAGAAGGACAGCGACACGGCCATCGAACTCGACCCGGAAGCCGACGACTCGGAAACCACGAAGGCCCACCACACCCACGCCCTCGTCATCCTGCGCCGCGCGGAATACGAACTCTCGGTCATCAACAACATGGGCTTCCCCGACTACTTCCTGATCGTCGCCGACTACATAGGCTGGGCGAAGGATCAGGGCATCAGCGTGGGACCGGGGCGCGGGTCGGGCGCGGGGTCGCTCGTCGCGTACGCCATCCGCATCACCAACCTCGATCCCCTCGAATTCGAGCTGTTGTTCGAGCGGTTCCTGAACCCCGACCGCATCTCCATGCCCGACTTCGACATCGACTTCAACGATGCCCGGCGCGGGGAGGTCATCCAGTACGTGCAGCAGAAGTACGGGGACGACAAGGTGGCCCAGATCGCCACCTTCGGGACGATGGCGAGCAAGGCGTGCCTCAAGGACGTAGCGCGCGTGATGGGGCTGGAGTACGCCAAGGTGGACAAGGTCTCCAAGCTCATCCCCATCAAGTTCGGCAAGTCGTACTCGCTGGAGCAGGCCCGCGAGGCGGTGCCAGACATCCAGCAGATGCTGGAGGAGGACGCCCAGCTCAAGGAGGCCTACGAGTTCGCCCAGAAGCTGGAGGGCCTGACCCGCCACGCCTCCGTCCACGCGGCGGGCGTGGTGATCGGCAAGACCCAGCTCACCGACCTCGTGCCCGTGATGCGCGACACCTCGGGCGAGGGCATGGTCTGCCAGTACGACATGAAGGCCGTGGAGGACATCGGCCTGATCAAGATGGACTTCCTGGGGCTGCGGACCCTGTCCTTCCTGGATGAAGCCAAGCGCATCATGCGCGAGTCGCGCGGGATCGAGATCGACTTCGACGCGATCCCCTTCGACGACGAGAAGACCTTCGAACTCCTCTCGCGCGGCGACACCAAGGGCGTCTTCCAGCTCGAAGGCGCGGGCATCGCCGACGCCTCCCGCCGCCTCAAGCCCCGCCGCCTCGCCGACATCATCGCCCTCTCGGCGCTCTACCGCCCCGGCCCGATGGAGAACATCCCCACCTACGTCCGCCGCCACCACGGGGTCGAGGAGGTGGATTACGTCAAGGACGGTTTCCCCAACTCCGCGCAGTGGTTGGAAAAGATTCTGGCCGAAACGTATGGCATCCCCGTCTACCAGGAGCAGATCATGCAGATCGCTTCTGAAGTGGCGGGCTACTCGCTGGGCGGCGCCGACTTGCTCCGCCGAGCGATGGGTAAAAAAGACGCTGAGGAGATGAAGCGTCAGCGGCAGTTGTTCGTGGACGGGGCAGAAAAGAATGGAGTTCCAAAGGACGAAGGTAACAAATTATTTGACCTGCTGGATGCCTTTGCGAACTACGGCTTTAATAAGAGTCATAGCGCCGCATATGGCGTCATTACTTATCAGACAGCTTGGTTGAAAGCAAATTACCCGGTCGAGTTCATGGCCGCCCTCCTCACTGTCGAGCGCCGCGATTCCGACAAGGTGGCCGAGTACGTCTCCGACGCCCGCAAGATGGACGTGCGGGTGCTGCCGCCAGACATCAACCGCTCCTCGGCGGACTTCGCGGTGCAGGGCGAGGAGATCCTCTTCGGGCTGTACGCGATCAAGGGGCTGGGCGAGGCGGCGGTGCAGAAGATCCTGGAGGAGCGCGAGCGGGGCGGGGCCTACAAGTCCCTCGCCGACTTCTGCTCCCGGCTGGGGAACAGGGTCTGCAACCGCAAGGCGATGGAAAGTCTGATCAAGTCGGGGGCCTTCGACCGCTTCGGCGAGCGCAGGCAACTCGCCGAGAGCCTGGAGGACGCGCTGACCTGGGCACAGGGGGCCGCCGCGATGGCAAGCAGCGGCATGGACGCCCTCTTCGGCATGAGCGAGACGGCGCCCGAGCCGAGGCTCCGAACGGGCGTGGAGCCCTACACCGACCTCCAGCGCCTCGCCGTCGAGAAGGAATCCCTCGGCCTCTACATCTCCGGGCACCCGCTGGAGCAGCACGAGGGCCTGCGCGAAGCCGCCAGTTGCCGCATCTCCGACCTCGACGCCTGGTTCACCACCCAGAACGTCGCGCCGGGCAAGCGGGTCAAGGCCGTGCTCGCGGGCATGATCGAGAGTGTGGTCAAGAAGCCCACCAAGTCGGGCGGCATGATGGCCCGCTTCATCCTCGCCGACGAGTCGGGGCAGACGGAACTCGTGGCCTTCTCGCGTGCCTACGACCGCATCCAGGAGAAGCTGATCAACGACACGCCCGCCCTCGTCATCGTCGAACTGGAGTCCGAGGACGGCGGCCTGCGCGCCATCGCCGAGGAGGTCGTCACCGTCGAGCAACTGGCCGAGGTGCCCAAGGTCATGTACGTGACCATTAACCTGGAGACCGCCAGCCCCGACGCGGTGGGCGAGTTCCAGAGCGTGCTGGACGAACACGCGGGGACGATGCCCACCTACCTGCGCCTGGAGACGCCCGAGCAGTTCGTCCTGTACCAGCTCGACCACAACATGGGCAGCCCCGAGGCCATCCGCGTGCTGAACGACACCTTCCCCTGGGCCAGCGCCTATCTCGCCTACGACCAGGGCACCATCCTCAGCCGCTTCGCGCCCAAGCCGCCCGCGTGGGCGAATAAGCAGGGGGGACGGGGAATGCAGGCGTGAGGGAGGAGCCGGGCTTGAGCGATGAGGCGAGCATGTACCGGCAAGCCTTGCTGAGTGGTCTGGTTACACCGTCAGAAGTTGTGGCCTGGGCAGACCGTCAAATTCTGGGCCTCGACCTGCTTCCCGATGCCTTGATGGACGTGAGTTTGTCGGGGAGCAACACGAACAAGCTCATTACGGCGCTGGGTGAGTTGGGACCGCGTAAGTTGAGCAAGACTGCCTTTCGGCTATACGCGACGCATCTCCTTGCACTTTTACGGTCTGATTCAGTTCACCTGTCTCTTATCACAAGCGCTTTGTACCGCCTTGCCTGAACAGGAGAAGCGCCGGATGGCTTGAGTGACGAGATATACAGTTTTGATGACGAACTCCGGCTTGCTCAGGAGCAAGTTTACGGCTCTGTTGAGGAAGTGAGAGCTGAGGTACAAGAATTTCTGCAAGATTGGGCCATTGGAGGTCTGCCTTCATCACAATCCCAGATGCCCCCGCACCCGCTCGTCCAGTTCGATCATCAGGTCGGCGGGAAGGTGGCCGAGGCTGCGGCGGATTCTGGCCTTGCTGACATGCCGTATGAGCTGTGCTTGAGCTTTGCTGTCTTGGTCGAGGCCGGTACGGCTGGCGGGGAGGAACAACTCGAAGGGATAGATGCGGCCCGTTTTGCTGGTCAGCGGAACCACGACGATAGCGGGGGAATGCTCATTGGCTACGTCGTTGGTGATGACTACAGCAGGACGCGTGTTGTCAGCCTCACCTGCTTGAGCAGGGGCGAAGTCAACGAGGAGAATGTCGCCGCGTCCAATGTCCGTGACTTCCTCGCGGCGACGCCTCACCACTTGGCCTCGTCGTCGGGCGATAGGCCGTGTCCGCTATCCAGATCGAACAGGGGATCGGCCATCAGCTCCTCGGCGGACTCTCTGTAGGCACGGGCCAACTCCGCCTTCTGCAAGGCGGCCAGGGCCTGTTGGATAACCTCGCTGCGGCTCAGGTTGTGGCTCTCTTGATACCGGGTGACGAAGCGCAGGAGAGCGGGTGGGAGGCTGACAGTTACCTTCTCTGCTCTGGTCATGATTGCAGTATGACTAGAAGGTATGAGCTATTGGTATGAACATCTGGTGTAGATGGAGCCTTCGTGTCTGTTCATCCAGCTCGCTCAACAGCCTGGCGGAGAGATGGTGGAGATCGCAGCGGGGCTCATTCGGCTATAACCCGGTTATAGTTTTGGCATGCGTAAGCGCCTCACAGCGGTTGGCAAATCCCGCGCCGTCATCCTCCCCAAGGAGTTGCTGGAGCTGTACGGGTTCACCGACGAGGTCGAGATTGAACCGGCGGAGGGCGGCCTGATGCTGCGGCCCGCGCGGAAGGGCATGAGCTTTGAGGAGGCCGCGGACCGCGTGTTCGAGGAGCGCGACGAGCTGCTCAGGCGGCTCAGTCAGGCGTGACGGTTTACCTCTCGCCTGAACAGGTGGTGGCGCTGCATGACCGGGCTTTGGAGCGGTACGGGGGGTCTCCAGGCTTGCGCGATGCGGGCGCCCTCTCTTCGGCTCTCGCTCAACCCGCTATGGAGGCATTTGGGGTGGAACTCTACCCGTCTTTGGTGGAAAAGGCCGCCGCTTACCTGTTCTTCCTCGCTCGCAACCATGCCTTCGTGGACGGTAATAAGCGCACAGCAGTAACCTGCACCAATACGTTTCTTCTCGTGAATGGCGCGCGATTGACCGCCTCTAACGACCAGCTCTTCGACCTCGTTCTGGAGACGGCGCGGGGCGATCTGCCGGACGCCCGTGCGGTAGCGGGACGGCTCGCGCCCTTTGTGCAACTGGGCTAACCGAGGAGGGGGACCAGATTGCTCTGTTCCCCTACTCCTTCGCCCTACCCGCCAGCGGGTTCCGCCCCAGCGCCGCGACCACCAGCACCACCACCGCAAAGCCCCCGATCAGGACCTTCTGAACCGGCTTGCCGTAGGCGAAGGCGAAGAACCCCACCATCAGCCCGACAAAGCCCGCCACCAGCCGCTCCTCGGGTTTCATCCGCGTCGTCTTCATGGGGGCATTGCACTCGCTGGGAAGCGCGACAATGCCGCCCCCGCTCACTCTGTATAGGCCCGCTCAAGGGAAGGCCAAGGGGGCGAAGGACTCTCTCCCTACGCGAACTGGCGCTTCATCAGGCTCAGCTTGAGTTCGTGGGGGCTGGTGGCGGACTGGAGGGCGTCCTCCTCGGTCATCAGGCCGTCCTCGACCAGGCGGGCGAGGTGCTGGTCGAAGGTGTGCATGCCGCTCATGCCGCCCTCCTGAAGGGCCTGCTTGATCTCCTCGGTGCGATTCTGGTCCTTGATGCACTCGCGGATGGTGGGGGTGCCCAGCATGATCTCCATGCCCAGCACCCGGCCCCCGCCTTTGCGCGGCAGCAGGCGCTGGCTGACCACGCCGACGATGCTCTCCGAGAGCCCCAGGCGAATCTGGTCGCGCTCGTGCGGGGCGAAGAAGTCGATGATGCGGTTCACGGTGCGGATGGCGTCCTGCGTGTGCAGCGTCGAAAAGACGAGGTGCCCGGTCTGCGCGGCGGAGAGGGCGGCCTCGACCGTCTCCTTGTCGCGCATCTCGCCGATCAGGATCACGTCGGGGTCCTGACGCATGGCGGCGCGCAGGCCAGCCGCGAAACTCAGGGTGTCGCCGCCCAACTCGCGCTGGGAGATCATGGCGGTCTTGTCGGCGTGCAGGACCTCGATGGGGTCTTCGAGCGTCACGATGTTGACCGGGTTATTGGCGTTGATATGATCGATCATGGAGGCGAGCGTGGTCGTCTTGCCCGAGCCGGTGGGGCCGGTCACCAGGATCAGGCCGCGCTCGTGTGAGGTCAGCCCCTCGAAGGTGTCGGCGGGCAGGCCGAGGTCGGCGAAGCTGGGGATGGCTTTGTCCTCGATCACGCGCATGATCAGGCCCACGGTGCCGCGCTGGTAGTAGGCGTTCACCCGGAAGCGGGCGACCCCCGGCACCCCGTAGGCGAAGTCGGCGTCGCGGCGGTTGCGGAACTCCTCCCACAGGCCGGGGCGGTTCATCATCTCGCGGGCGAACTCCTCGACGTGTTCGGGACGCAGCCGGTCGTTGCCGAAGCGCATGATGTCCCCGTTCACGCGCGCCGCCGGGGCGCTGCCCGCCCGCAGGTGGATATCGCTCGCTCCCGCTTTGACCATGACGCCCAATAGGGCCTGTAAGACGCTCATCGCTGCCTAAT
Source organism: Deinococcus aerius (assembly GCF_002897375.1). Classification (NCBI taxonomy): domain Bacteria; kingdom Thermotogati; phylum Deinococcota; class Deinococci; order Deinococcales; family Deinococcaceae; genus Deinococcus; species Deinococcus aerius. The sequence goes on from NZ_BFAG01000006.1 coordinate 151,314, forward strand.
CTAGGCGGCGGCCTCTTACAGTTTTGCTGCGCCTGGAAGGATTTTTGTCAGAGCGGAGAATGCGGGGATGGGGCGTTCACGGGGGAGACGGGCTTATAGGGACAATGAGGACTGACCCGGCACGTGCAGATGCTCGACCTCGCCCACCAGCCCCAGGGTCTGGAGTCGCCGGGCGATCAGGGAGCGGTGGCAGGCGCCGGGGTCGGCCTCGAAGCACAGCAGGCAGACCCTCTCCCGCGTCGCCAGCTCGCCGAGCTGGTCCAGCGCCTCCCCCTGGGTGGCGAGGTGGGCGTTGTAGCCCCTTTCCAGCAGCCCGAAGTCTCCGCTCAGGCGATACTCCTTGCGGAGGCTGGGCGGAGTGCCGAGCGCCCGGAGGTGCAGGTAGCCGATGCCGCGTTCCTTCAGCGCCAGCCCCAGCGCCGTCTTGCTGTAGCCCCGGCGGCGGCTCTGCGCCCGCTCGCGGGTGTCCACAAGCAGGGTGACGCTGTGCCCGGAAAGCGTGCCGAGGAAGGCGTCCAGGTCGGCCCCCTCGTAGCCGAGGGTGAGGAGGGGAGGGGGCGTCACTCGCCCAGGGCCTTGGGTTCCTTCGCGCCGCGCAGCCGCCGACTTTCGAGGTCCGCGTGCTGAGTCAGGTAGCGCAGCCAGGCCTTGGGGCTGAGCGGTCCCAGGCCGTTGTGTTCCACCGTGCAGTCCTCCTGTGGGGGGTTGGCGTGCAGTTGCCGGGCCAGGTCCACGGTCTGCGCGCGGGTCTGCGAGAGGAGGTCCTGAAGCTCGCGCAGCGACGCGCCTGCCCCCGGCTTGTAGGGGTGGTGCTCGTCGCGCTCGAACTCGCGCTGGCCCAGCGCCACCCGCAGCCGGTTCTGCCCCCACCGCTCGATCCCGATGATATGGGTGAGCGTGGCCCGGTTCGCGTCCGTGTCAGCGGCGCGGGCGGCCCGCTGGGCCAGGAGAACCCCGCCGCGCTCCAGCCCCTGCGCCAGGTCGGTGTAGCTCATGCGGCCCGCGGGCCTTTCCAGCACCTGCGCGACGAAGAACTCCTTCACGTCGTCCTTGCGGCTCCGCGCCACGTAAGCGGCCCCGGCAGCCACGCCGACGGTGGCGACCGTCACGACGGCGGGCACGAATACCTTGCTGCGCTTGGTCATGGACTCAGTCTAAACATTTTTGCCCGTCCTCTGGCCTTTGGTCACCCCGAACGGGTGCCGAGAGGACGCCAGGACAGGCCCTTTTTCGACGGGGAGGGGCACTCCAACGGGGGTTCGCGTGGGGGCAGGAGGACGCATTCCGGCCCTTGAGCAGAGGAGATGAAGCGCCCCTGTTCCGCGCCTAGTGAGGGCCGCACTATCTGAGCGCCGGGGGTAGTCCACGACCCGCGCTTGGGCTGGGCGGTTCTGCCCCCAGTGGGAAAGGCTGTGTCCCGCTTACCCCTCGCCCATCTCCTCCAGGGTTGGTTTGCGCGTCTGGTTGGGGGTGGGGTCGGGGAAGTTGGGGTTGGCCTTGCGTCCGGGGTCGTGGGGGTGGGTGCGCGCGTCCACGTCGTACTCCTGGGGGGGGCGGAGCTTGTAGCGCGTGACCTTGGCGGGAATGCCCATCGCTATCCCGTGGGGCGGAATGTCACCGCGCAGCAGGGCGTGGGTGGCGAGCATCCCGTCGTCGCTGATGACGCTGCCCGCGAGGACCGTCGAGTGGTACGTGATGCGGGCGCCCCTCCCGATCACCGTGCGCCGCAGGGTCACGTCCGGGCCGTCGAGCACCGAATGTGTGTGGCTGTAGATGTTCACGTAGTCGCTGACCGAGGCGCCATCCCGCAGCTCGATGCCGCCGATGTCGTCGAGCAGCACGTAGCGGTGAACGACCACGTCGTTCCCGACCTCCATGTTGTAGCCGACCGAGAACTCCACGTTCTGCCAGCACTTGAAGTTGCGCCCCACCCGCTTGAAGATGCGCTCGGCGAGGAGGCGCCGCACCGGAATGCCGGTGACCGGGTTCTGCCCCACGGGCGTGAGGTCGAGGTTCTTCCACAGCCACAGCAGCGGCTTGACCGGGGCGAACTTCTCGGGGTCGGTCGCCATGTAGTACTCGGCCTCAAAGGTCACGTTGCGGGCATCGAGGTTCAGGGCGGCGAGGGGCGCGTCGGCCAGCAGTTGGCCGTACTCGCGCCCGTACATCGCCTGGGCCAGCACCTCGCGCGCCAGCACGTTGCGGTCGGTCGCCGGGTCCGCGAGGCGCGCCTCCAGATCACGCAGAAACTCGTTGTACGCGGCTTGCGCGTTCCCGTCGATGCTCACCGGCTTCAGCCACGTCACGCCCGCCACTGTAGCGCGGCGGTGCCGTCCGCCATAGAGTTTAAAGCAGTGTTCAAATGGTTCTGGGGGCGCCAGCCGCCCGGACCGGGGCAAAACGCCGTGCCGAAGGGGGATGGGCCGCCCGGCGCGAACGCTAGACAGGGCCGCTGAGTTCTGGCCGGGCTTCCAGAATCTGGACCGTGTATCCCAGGGCGCGGGCCGTCCCCGCCGTGGCGGGCAACACCTCCGCCCCGGGCAGCGCCAGCAGGTGCAGTTCCCGGACCGCGTGCCCATGCAGCTCGGCATCCAATCCTGTTCCCGCAAAGGCATCCGGCACCCTGGCCCGGATGAGCAGGTCGTTCGCCTCGGGCCGGAAGTCGGGGTGATGGACCCACCCGCGGGAGAAGGTTTCGCCCGGGGTGCCCTCCCCGCCGTCCCACTGCACATGGACGATCAGGTGTCCCGCCTCCCGCGCCGAACGCACCCGCGCCTGCCACGCCCGCGACAGGGCCTGTTCCGCCGGGTGGTCCTCCAGGTGATGCCTCTGGGCGGTGAGCAGGACGAGCGCGACGGGCGTGAGCGTCATGGAGGGAATGATACCGGGCGGGGGGAGGGCTGCCTCAGTCCAGTTTCATCGCCATAATGCTCGCCCCCGCGTCCACGTAGACCGTCTGCCCAGTCACGCCGCTGCCCAGGTCGCTGAGCAGGAAGAGGGCCAATTTCCCGACCTCCTCGGGGGTGGCGTTGCGGCCCAGGGGCGCACTCGCGGCGGCCTTCTCGTACATCGTGCCGAAGCCGGGGATGGAGCGGGCGGCGATGGTGCGCATCGGCCCGGCGCTGATGGTATTCACCCGCACGCCCGCCGCGCCGAGTTCGGAGGCGAGGTAGCGGGTCGCGGCCTCCAGCGCGGCCTTCGCCACGCCCATCACGTTGTACTTGGGCACGACCTGCTGGGAGGCGTGGTACGTGAGGCTGACGATGCTCCCGCCGGGGCGCAGCAGCGGCTCGGCGTGCCGGGCGGTGGAGACCAGCGTGTACGCGCTGACGTTCAGGGCCGTGGTCCAGTCCGCCTCGGTCGTGTCGAGAAAGCGCCCGTCCATCGCGGTGCGCGGGGCGAAGGCGATGGAGTGGACGAGAATATCCAGTCCCCCGAACTCCTCCCGCACCCGGGCAAAGAGCGCCGTCAGGTCCTCCTCGCTCGTCGCGTCGGCCTGCTGGGACCAGACGCCCTCCCGCCCCGCGAGGAGCTTGTCGAGTTCGGGCTTGAGTCTCTCGCCCTGGTAGGAAAAGCCCACCCGGCACCCGGCGGCGAGAAGCTGCTCGGCGATGGCCCAGCCGAGGCTGCGGGCGTTGGCGACGCCCATCACCAGGGCGGTCTTGCCGGAAAGGTCCACGGTCACGCTCATGCGGGCGACTGTAGCAAGCCGCGCGGGTCAGGCGTTGGAGCGGGTGCAACAAGGGGGGCAGCGGGCCGGGTCGGGGGCCTCCCGCCCGGGGCGATGGGACAGGGGAAGTGGGGCCTATGCCCCCATCCGACCCGGCCCGGGCAAGCGGCGATTCTGCGCATCCACGGCAGGGAACCCAGCCGAACCTTCACCCCACACTCCCCCCAGCGGGGGGCTTGACCGTCAGAATTCGGTGAGACATGCGCGCCGATACTGATTCCCTGATGCTCCTGCGTTCCCCCGTGCTGCCCGTCCCGCACGCGTTCACCACGCGCGCCGGGGGCGTGTCGGCGGGGGCCTACGCGGGCCTGAACCTCGACGACCGCGAGGACGATCCCCACGCCGTCGCGGAGAACCGCCGCCGGGTGGCCGGGGCGCTGGGCTTCGACCCGGCGCGGGTCGCCCGCCTGAATCAGGTCCACGGCACCGACGTGCGGGAGGCCCGTCCCGGCGTGCAGGAGGGCGACGCCCTCGTGACCCGCGAGCCGGGACTCCTCCTCGCCATCGGGACGGCGGACTGCTACCCGGTGCTCCTGGCCGACCCGGCGGTGGGGGTGGTCGGGGCGGCGCACGCGGGCTGGCGCGGCAGCCTGGGCCGAATCGCGGCGCGGACCGTGGAGGCGATGACCGCACTCGGGGCGAACCCGGCGAACATCCGCGCGGCGGTCGGGCCCGGCATCTGCGGCGAGCGGTACGCGGTGGGGGCGGATGTGGCGGGCCAGTTCCGGGCGGCGGGGCTGGGCGAGTTCGTGCGGGAGGTGGGGGGGGCGACCCACCTCGACCTCGCGGGGGCCAACCGGGCGGTGCTGCTGGGGGCGGGGCTCCTTCCCGAATACCTCTGGGTCAGCGGGCGCTGCTCGACTGAGCCCGACTTCTACTCGTACCGCCGCGACGCGGGCCGCACCGGGCGGATGTGGGCCGTGATCGGGCTGCCGACGGGGGGCCGGGCGTGAGCCTGCTGCGCCCCGACGACGTGATCGGCCACGTCCACGACATCACCCCCGAGTTCCTGGCGGCGCGGGGCCTGCGCGGGCTGCTCCTCGACCTCGACAACACGCTGATTCCCTACGGCAGCTACGAGGAGCGGGCGGACGTGATGCGCTGGGCCGCCGAGCTGCGCCGGGCGGGCATCCGGCTGTACCTGCTCAGCAACGCGCGGGGCCGCCGTGCCCGCTTCTGGGTGGACAAGCTGGGGTTCGAGGGGGTGGGCATGGCGGGCAAACCCAACCCCCGGGCCTTTCACCGGGCGCTGGGGGTGCTGGGCCTCCCGGCGCGGCAGGTCGGCATGGTGGGCGACCAGGTGTTCACCGACGTGCTGGGGGGCAACCTGGCGGGGATGCACACGATCCTGGTGCGGCCCCTGGCGGTCAATGCCCTGCCACACACCCGGGTCGCCCGCAAACTCGAACGCGCGGTCCTCAAACGGTATGGACACGACTGGAAGGCCTGAGGTGAGGGGCAAGCGATGAAGGGCATGAACAGGGAGACGGGGCATATGGCAGACAAGCGGAGAACAGCGAAACGGGGGGGCGGCCTTGGCACTCTCTCTCGGTGACCGGCGCCTGGGGGCAATTCTGCTCGAACAGGGGTATGTGAACGACACGGACCTGCAAAAGGCCCTGGTGCGGCACTCGGAGGTCGGCGGCAGGCTGGCCGACATCCTGATCGACTCCGGGCAGGTGGGCGAGAAGCGCATCGCCCGCGCCATCGAGGAGGCGCTGGGGATTCCGCTCGTAAACCTGCTCGTGGTCACGCCCGAGCCGCAGGCGGTCGCGGCGATCCGCCCCCAGACGGCGCAGGCCGTGCAGGCCTTCCCCTTCGCGCTGGAGGGGCAGACCCTGCGGGTGGCGCTCGTGGACCCCCTCAGCAGCCTGGCGCTGGAGGCGCTGGAGGACGACAGCGGGCTGATGATCGAGCCCTGCCAGGCGCTGCGCGAGCAGGTGTTGTGGTCCATCGCCACCTACTACCCGGAACTCGGCCTGACCGCCGCGCCGCCCGCCGAGGGGTCCGGGAGCCCGCAGGACGGCGGGCGGCTGGGGCGGCTGCTGATCGCCCGGGGGCTGATCTCGGACGCGCAGCTTCAGGTCGCGCTCGACGCGCAGCAGCAGACCGGGGAACTCCTGGGCAACACCCTCGTCGCCCAGCGGGTGATTACCGAGGACGGGCTCTACGAGGCGCTGGCCGAGCAGGCGGGCGTGCGCTACCTGCCCAGCCCGCGCGACTTTCGCCCCAGCGAGGACGTGCTGGGCAGCCTGCTGCGCGCCGACGCGCTGAGGCTCTCCGCCGTGCCCGTGGACGAGAGCGCGCAGGGCGTCACCGTGGTCACCTCCGACCCCCGCCGCCACGAGGAGATCGAGGCGCTCATCGGGCGGCCCGTGAACCTGATCCTGACCAAGCCCGCCGAGGTCGAGGCGCTCGTCGAGCGGCATTACCCGCAGCGTGGCCGCCTGGGCGAGCAGATGGTGCAGCAGGGCAGCCTCTCGCGCGCCCAACTGCGCGAGGCCCTTCAGGTGCAGGCGCGCGGGGGCAAGGTCAAGCCGCTCGGCGAGGTGATCCTGGAACTCGGCTTCGCGGGCGCCGAGGAGATCGACGCGGCCCTCCAGAAGCAGAATGCGGGCGGGGGCCGCCTGGAGGACACGCTCGTGCAGTCGGGCAAGATCAGCCCGGAGATGCTGGCGCGCTCGCTCGCCGCGCAGCTCGGCTACGAGTACCTCGACCCGGCGCAGAACCCGCCCGATCCCCAGGTCGCGCTGATGATCCCCGAGGCCACGGCGCGGCGCTACGCGGTCGTGCCCATGCGGCTCCAGGGGGCGTCGCTGGTCGTCGCCATGAAGGACCCGCGCAACGTGTTCGCGCTCGACGACCTCAAGCTCATCACCGGGCGCGACATCCTGCCCGCCGTGATGGCGGAGAAGGACATCGTCCGCCTGATCGAGCGCTACTTCGGCAACCGCGACATGGCCGACCTGAACCAGAAGCTGGTGAAGGAGAGCAACGAGCGCAACGCCAAGAAGCAGGACGACCTGGACCTCTCGGCGGGCTTGGACGACAACGCCGTCGTGCGGGTGGTGGACAACCTGATCCGCGAGGCCGCGCTCCAGGAGGCGTCCGACATTCACATCGAGCCCACCGCCACCTCCGTGCGGGTGCGCTACCGGGTGGACGGGCAACTGCGCGAGCAGCCCGAGCTGCCCCGGGGCAGCGCCCAGAGCATCCTCGCGCGCATCAAGATCATGGGGAACCTCGACATCGCCGAGCGGCGGCTGCCCCAGGACGGGCGCGTGCGCTTCAAGAAGGGCTCCATCGACATCGACCTGCGCCTCTCGACCCTGCCCACCGTGTACGGCGAGAAGGCCGTGATGCGCCTGCTGCAGAAGGCCGAGAACATCCCGGAAGTCGAGCAGCTCGGCTTTTCCGAGTACAACTTCCGGCGCTACCTCGACGTGATCGAAAAGCCCAACGGCATCTTCCTGGTCACCGGCCCGACGGGCTCGGGCAAGTCCTTCACCTCCTTTTCGACCCTCAAGCGCATCGCCCGGCCCGAGAAGAACACGACGACCATCGAGGACCCCATCGAGTACGAGATCCCCGGCATCGTGCAGTCGCAGGTGAACTCGGCGGCGGGGATGACCTTCGCCCGCGCCCTGCGCGCCTTCCTGCGTCAGGACCCCGACATCATCTTCGTGGGGGAGGTCCGCGACGCGGAGACCGCCAAGATCGCCACCGAGGCGGCGCTGACCGGCCACCTGGTGCTCGCCACCCTGCACACGAACGACGCCCCCGGCGCGATCACCCGCCTGGAGGAGATGGGCGTGGAGCACTTCAACATCGCGGCCTCGGTGGTGGGTGTGCTCGCCCAGCGTCTGGTGCGCCGGGTGTGCGGCGAGTGCAAGCAGCCCACGAACGCCGACCCCGACGTGCTGCGCCGCCTGGGCCTGACGGAGGAGGAGGTGCGGGGCTCCCAGCTGGTGCGCGGGGCGGGGTGTCCCCGCTGCGGCGGCACCGGCTACAAGGGCCGCATGGGCATCCACGAACTCATGGTGATCGACGATCCCCTGCGCCGCGCCATCGGGGCGGGCAAGACCGCCGCCGAGATCAAGGACGTGGCCCAGGCGGACAGCGGGATGCGGACCCTGCGCCAGGACGGCATCGAGAAGGCGTTACAGGGGCTGACCACCCTGGAGGCGGTGCTGGCCGTCACGAGCAACTGAGCCCCGCTGTTCGCCCCCCCACCTGTTCCCCCTGACTCTCCCTTCCCACCCCGAGGTCTTCCATGCCCCAACCCTCCGCCGACATCACCGACATCCTGCGCCTGGCCGTCGAGAAGGGCGCCTCCGACGTGATCCTGACGGTCGGGCTGCCGCCGCAGCTCAAGATCCACGGCACCTACGAGTCGCCGGGCTTTGCCGAACTCGCCGCGACCGACACCCGCAAGCTGATGTACTCGATGATGAACGAGCGCCAGCAGCGCACCTTCGAGGAGAAGCGCGAACTCGACTTCTCCTTCGCGCTGGGCGAAAAGGCCCGCTTCCGTGTGAACGCCTTCATGCAGCGCGGCTACGTGGGCGGCGTGCTGCGATTGATCCCCACGACCATCCGCAGCGCGCAGGAGATGGGGCTGCCGCAGCAGGTCATCGACATCGCCACCTCGCCGCGCGGCCTCGTGCTTGTCACCGGCCCCACCGGCTCGGGCAAGAGCACCACGCTCGCGGCGATGATCGACCACATCAACGCGACCCGGAAGCTGCACATCGTGACCATCGAGGACCCGATCGAGTTCATGCACTTCCACAAGCAGAGCGTCGTGAACCAGCGGGAGATCGGGGCCGACACCCTGAGCTTCCAGGACGCCCTGCGCGCCTCCCTGCGTCAGGCACCCGACGTGATCCTGGTGGGCGAGATGCGCGACTACGAGACCATCCGCGCCGCCGTGACCGCTGCCGAGACCGGGCACCTCGTGATGGGCACCCTGCACACCAACTCGGCCCCCGAGTCCATCGACCGCATCGTGGACGTGTTCCCGGAGGAGCAGCAGGAGCAGATCCGGGTGCAGCTTGCCAACAACCTCGTCGCGGTGATGACCCAGCAGCTCCTCCCGCGCGCCGACGGGCCGGGCCGCGTCCTGGCCTACGAACTGCTGATCGCCAACCCCGCCGTCCGGGCGCTGATCCGCGAGGGCAAGACCTACCAGATCGTGTCCACCATGCAGACGAGCGCGCGGGAGGGCATGGTCACGATGGACGCCTTCCTCGCCAACCTGTACCGCCGCCGCGTGATCTCCTACGACACGGGCGTGGCGCGGGCGGTGGACCCCAAGGAGTTCGCCCGCCTCGCCAACGACGCCAGCGCGGGCACCGGGGGGGCAAGCTACGCGCCGCCGCCTGCCGCCGCGGCCCAGTCACCCCAGCCTCAGGGCGTCGGACGCGGCGGGGACCTGGGGCGCACGTCCACGGGCTCCACGAGCGTGGGCGGGGGCACAGGCACGTCCTTCGGGCGGCGCTGAGGGCACAGGGGAGAGGGCGGTACGCGGCGGGGTCGCGTGCCGCTTCCCCTGTTTAATCGCCTGGCACGTTTTCTGGGATATTGGGATTCCGCCGCGCCACAGGACGTGCCCGTTCACCCCCTCTGCTTCGCAGCTTTGCAAGTCCCAGCCTCCCCCCTCCAGGGGGAGGGGCAAAAAAGTAGCGTCCAGCGCAGTTCCTTGTAACTCGGGTAGAGAGAAAGTACCAAAACGTACCGGGGCATTGCAGTTCCCCTTAACGAATCTTCTCCACCTCCACTGTCGCCCGCAGCGCCCCACTCGCCGCCGCCGTGACGATCAGAGCGTCCGGTGTGACGTTGAAGGCCGTCAGCCGGAGCGGGCCGACCGTTCCCGCCAGTTCCACCCCGGGGGCGGGCGCGAAGGGCAGCCTGGACTGCATCTGCCTTTGGGCTTCGGCCAACCGTTCAGCAAGATCGAAGCGGGCGGCCCGGGCGAGGTAGGCCTGCGCGCGGGCGTCGGCCAGCCAGCCGACCACGCGCCCGGTCAGGCCCTCGCGGCGGGTGGTGACCGTCACGCCGCTCAGGGTCAGAACCCGGCCCGAGGGGTCGAGCGTCGGCGTGCCCGTCACGTCCGTGGTCGCGCGCACGCTCAGGCCGAGAGGTCCCGAGATGGTGACGGTGATGGCGGCGTTCAGCTTCCCTCCCCGGGGTTTCACGGTCACGTCCGTCACGCGCAGGGTGGGGGAGAGGGGCACGGGCAGCGTGAGGGGTCGCTCGTTCGCCGCTCGGGTGGCGGCCCGCGAGAGTTCGGGGTACGGCAGGCGCACGGGCACGCTCAGGTCCACGCCCGGGGCAGGGGGCGCGGCGACCTTCAGGGGGGGCAGTGGCACCGGGGCCTGCGTCGGAGCGCGGCCCAGGCCCGCCGACAGGTCAAATGCCGCTCCCACCATCACCCCCAGCGCCTCCGGGGTGAAGCGGAAGGGGCTGACAGTCAGGCTGCGGGGCGTCACCCGGGCGTAGGCGGGGTCGGGGGTGGGGAGCGTCCAGGGTTGCTGTGCCCGCGCCCACAGGGCTCCGGCCCGGGCCCGGAGATTGGCCCCCTCGCGAACCGCCCGCGCGACCTCCCCCGCCACCCGGTCGAGCTGGGCGCGCACCTGGCCGTCCACCAGGGCCTGCACGCTGACCGGCACGCCCGGCTTGAGTTCCACGCTGAGGGGGTCGGTCCAAGTTGCCTCCCCGGTCACCTGCGCCCCCGCCTCCCACTCGGGGGTGACGAAGGGCCGGACGCGCAGGCTCACCGTGGCCGCCCCGCCGAAGTCGCGGGCCAGGAACGCGCCCAGGCCCTCGGGAGCCGCCCGGAAGCTCGCGCGGATGGGCACGCTCACAATCAGGGCGTCTCCCTCGGGCGTGGGCTTCACGCTCACGTGCCCAGTGCGGGTGACTGTTCCCGTGAGCTTTACGCTCAGCAGCCCGCCCAGGAAGTCGCGCGTCTCGTCCAGGCGGGCGAACTCGCTGGGCACCCGGGCGTTTGCGGCCTCCTGCACCCCGGCCAGCGGCACGCGCACCGGCAGCGTCACGGTCGAGAGGGCGGCGGCGGGGCTGGTCATGAGGGCAGTCAACAGGGCGGGCATGAGAAGGCGTCGCATGGCGTGCTGTGCAGGTTAAGGGCCACCCATGAGGGAAGGTGGGGACGTTCCCTCCCGCTGCCCACTACCCTCTTTCCCATGTGGGCACAACATGACCTGCGGCTGAGGCCCTTTCCCCGTGGTTTTCACCTCATCACCCGGGAGGTGGTGGGCGCCGTGCCGGAACTCGCGCGGGTGAGGGTGGGCCTGCTGCACGTCTTCATCGCGCACACGTCCGCCAGCCTGGCGCTGAACGAGAATGCCTCACCGGACGTGCGGCGCGACTTCGAGCGGTTTTTCAACCACCTTGTCCCGGACGGGTGGCGGGAGTTCGAGCACACGCTGGAGGGGCCGGACGACATGGCGGCGCATGTGAAGGCGAGCCTGCTGGGGCCGTCACTCACGTTGCCGGTGCGGGAGGGGCGGCTGGCGCTGGGGACGTGGCAGGGCATCTATCTGTGCGAGCACCGGGAGGAGGGTGGCGGGCGGCGGCTGGTGTTGACGCTTCAGGGGGAGGAGGGGTGAAGGGGCAGCGCATTTTGCTGCGGTTTGCCCCCACCCCCCCTGCCCCCCTACCCCCGGAGGGGGCAGGGGGGAGCGGCGCTGCGCTAGGCAAGGTCCCTGCCCATCTCGCCCGTGGTCGTCTTCCTTAACGCGCAAGGTTTGATCTTTGCTTCCCAAGCTGTCCGCCCACCGTCTCGCTGCGCGAGCAAGGCGGGGTGAAGGCGGTGCGAGAACGAGCTGATGGCGGGAATAGGCCGTCCACAATAGACGGTTTGAAAAGCTGGAGCTTGGGCAGTGTTACCCCTCACACCTTGCGGGGGAGGCTGGGACTCGCAGAGCTGCTTGCAGAGGGGGGTGGCAAGCAAAGCTTGCCCTCAAAGCTCCCAGGAAGCCTGGGCAGGCCATAAAGGCCGCAACAAGAAGAGGCGAGCCCCGTACCCTCCCCGCACTCGCCTTCCCTTGTCCCACTCCCTACCGCCCCGGATTCAGCGTCAGCGTCCGGGTTTTGCCCCAGTCCCCCTCGTCGGTGCTCATGGGGAGGTAGTCGCCCGCCGCCCACAGGGTCTGCTGGTCGGTCACGTGGTCGCCCAGGGGGTTGCCGCCCTGGCCCAGGCTGCCCACGTACACGCTGCGGTTCATGTTCGAGAGATCTACGATCTGGCGGTAGCTGGGGCCGTGGGTCTGCCGCATGGTGTCGGGGTCGGGGCGGGCCACGTTGACCGTGTTCGTGCCGCCGTTGGTGGGCGTGGAGTGGTTGAAGAGCCAGGCGAGGGCCTTCACGTTCCCGAAGGCGCGGTGGTTGCTGGCGACCGTGTGGACCTTGCCGTACGTCCACCCGCCGGGGTCGGGGCCGAGGCGGTTGGCGAGCCTCTCCACGGCGCGTCCCAGGCTGGAGCGCAACTCGTCCGCGCAGTCCTGCTGCCCATCCGCCTCGTCGCGGCACAGCTCGCCACCCGCCCGGAGCTGGTTTCGCACGGCGAGGCTGTTCAGTCGGGTGCTGTCCCCCAGCTCGTCCTGCGCCATCGCCTGAAGCTCGGCGAGCCATGCCTCGAAGATGGTGCTGGGCACGCTGGCGGTCGTCTGGTTGCCGTCCCAGCCGCGCAGCAGGTCGAGCGCCCGGCGGCTGAGGTCCCCCTCGGGCTGGGTGGCGAGCAGCAGGGGCTTCAGGTCGCGCCACACCAGGCTGGTCGTGTCGAGCTGCACCCGCTTCACGTCGTCCAGCGTCAGGCCGGTCGGCTTGGCCGTCAGCAGGTCGGTGATGCGCCCCGCGCGGTACGGCTCGGCCCAGTTGCGGATGTTGGCGAGGGTGTAGGGGTAGCTGCTGGGGACGACTTGGTTGTTCGCGGTGACCACCAGGCCGTCGGCAGGGTTGTAGGTGTGCGGCAACCGGGCGAAGGGGATGTACCCTGTCCACTCGCGCGAGCCGTCGCCGGGCACGGGCAGAGAGCCGTCCCAACCCCGCCGGATGGGGACGCGGCCCGGTGCGTAATAGCCGGTGTTGCCGTCCACATCGGCGTACACAAAGTTCTGGCTGGGGGCGACGTATTTTTCGAGGGCCGCCGTGAAGTCCCTCCAATTCCGCGCGTAGTTCAGGCCCAGAAAGGCGTCGAACGTCGTGTCGCCGGGTTGCAGCGCCGTCCACTTCAGCGCCACGCGCGGTCCCAGTTCGCCCGCGCCCACGTCGCTCACGATGGGGCCGTGGGCGCTCTCGCGCACGGTGAGGCGCACGTCCTGGCCGCCCTTCACTTTGATGACCTCGGTGCGCGTGGTCAGCCTGGCCGTCGCGGGCTCGATGTAGAGGTCCTGCACGTCGGGGTTCACGTTCGTCACGCCCCAGGCCACGCGGTCGTTGCGCCCGATCACGATGCCGGGCAGGCCGGGGATGGAGGCGCCGATGGCCCGGAGCCGCGGCCCCTGCACGTCGGCCAGATACCACAGCATCGGGCTGGACAGGGCCAGGTGGGGGTCGTCCGCCAGGATGGGCTTGCCGCTCGCGGTTCTCTGGCCCCCGATCACCCAGTCGTTGCTCCCTTTCCCCGGCACCCGCTCCATCCCCAGGGCGCGGGCCGCGTCGAGGTGAGCTTGCAGGGCGCGCAGGGTGGCGTCGGGGAGGGTGGCCTGCTGAAGGTCCGTCCCCCCGGCCTTTGCCCCCAGCCCCAGCTCGTCCCGGCTCAGGATGGTCGGCCCGTCCGCCGGGTAGGGGGGCAGGACCTCGTTCAGCCCGCCCTCGCCCAGGCGCTTCAGGATGCGGACACCCAGCAACTCGTCGTCGTAGTTGCCGCCCAGGTCGTAGGCCATCAGCTTGCTCCAGGCGATGGAATCCACGTCCGTCCAGGGTTCGGGGGTGTAGCCCAGGATGCGGAACTCGGGGGCGACCTTGCGTTGAGCCATCCCGGCATTCACGCCCGCCGTGTAGGCGCGGACCATCCGGCGTGACCGCTCCGAGAGGGCGGGCAGGGCCGACTGCGCGGCGCGGTAGAAGCCCCAGGTTCGCAGAAAGCGGTCCTGCGGGAGCGCGGCTTCACCCAGCACCTCCGAGAGCCGTCCCTGCGAGACGCGGCGCTGGAAGTCCATCTGCCACGCGCGGTCCTGCCAGTGGACGAGGCCCAGGGCGAACATCGCGTCCTCGTCCGACGCCTGCGCGCGAATGTGCGGCACGCCCCAGGCATCGCGCGTGATCGTCACCGGCCCCGAAAGGCCCGGCAGCGTCACCGTCCCGCTCACCCGGGGGTTGGAGGTGACCTTCAGCCACACCACAACCCCCAGCGCCGCGATCAGCACCAGCAGCACCACCCACAACAAGCCCCGTCCCAGCCGCCCGAGTCCCCTCATCCGTCCTCCTTGTTGAACCGGGTTCAGGATAAGGCCGGATGGGGAAAGGGACGGAGACTTCCTCACTCAGGTGGCCGCGCGCCGGGTCGCCAGTTCTTCCAGCCACGCCCGGTCCTCGACGCGGCGCAGGTAGGGGTTGAAGAGTTGCGCCGCGCAGAAGGCGACCTGGGCGATGCCGAGGACGAGCAGGATGCTCGCCGGGGGAAAGAGGCCGCCCGCGATGCCCGCCAGGAAGGTGGCGAAGGGTCCGGTGCACTGCGCGATCAGGCGGCGCACGCTGAACACGCGCCCCTGCATCTCGGGCGGCACCTGCGTCTGCCAGATCGCCTGGGAGTGCGCGTTCAGCACGGGGATGGTGAAGAAGTTCAGCGCCATCAGGACCGCGCTGAGGTAGAGGTTGCGCGAGAAGGCGAAGGCGACCAGGGCGAGCCCCCCCAGGATCATCGGCACGAGGACGCCCAGGACGCGCCGCTCCTTCAGTCCTCCCCACGACGAGATGAACACGCCCCCCAGCACGCCGCCAACACCCCCCACCGTGGCGAGGAGGGCGAGAGCGGCCTCGAAGGTGAGGCCCCGCGCCTGCCAGTCCGGCCCGAGGGTGAACTTCACGATCAGGGGCTCGAACACGCCGAGGGGGGCGCCCACGAAGTTGGCGACGCTGAAGGTGCCCAGCAGCCACAGCAGCGGCCTGCGCGCCAGGATGTACCGGAAGCCGAAGCCGACATCCGACATCAAGCTTTTGGGCACGGCGTCCGTGCGTTTCGGGGTCGGGATGTGCAGCCGCCACAGCACCAGGCCCGCCACCAGGAACGTCAGCCCGTCGAGCAGGAAGACGAGGGCGGTGCCGTTTTGCAGGAAAGGGAGATGTACACCCCGCTGGCCCAGCAACGCGGGCAGGGCGATCAGGAAGGCGGCCAGGCCGGGCGCGAGCAGGCCGGAGAGTGTCCACAGCGTCTGCATCATGCCGTTGGCGCGCGGCAGGCGCTCCGGCGGGACGAGAACTGCGTAGCTCGTGTCGAAGGCCGCGCCGTGAAAGGAGCCCAGGAACGAACCCAGCGCCACGAGCGGCACGAGAACCCACAGCGGCAGGGCGCCCAGGATCACGAGCAGGCCGAGCGCGAGGCTCACGAGCGCGCTGCCCAGATCGCACGCGAACATCACCCGCTTGCGGTCGTGCCGGTCGGCCCACGCGCCCGCGACCGGGGCACCGAAGATGGCGGGCAGCGCCCCCGCGAGCGCCACCGCCGAGAGCGCGAAGGCGAGGGCGGCCCGCTGCTCGGGCGCCGGGTAGAGCGTGGTCGTGAGGTAGATCGTGATGGCGAAGTACGACAGGGCGCTGCCCACGACGCTGAGAGACTGCGTGCCCCACAGGGTGAGGAAGGTCCGCCAGCCGTTCGGTGCCGTTGGGGTCATGGCTCAGTGTACGAAGGGGGGCGGCGGTCTTCGTCCGCCATGTGGCGCAGCGGGCGGCTTCACGACCTCCGTTGCGCCAGCACCGCCCCCGCCAGGATCAGCGCCCCGCCCAGCAACACGCCTGGCCGCAGGGGTTCGGCGAGGATCAGCACGGCGAGCAGCACCGTAAACAGCGGCTCCAGCGTGCCGATCAGGCTGGCCCTGGCCGCCCCCAGCCGCGCAATCGCCCCGTACAGGGCGGGAACGGCGACCAGCGTGGCGAGCGCCGCCATGCCGAGGATGATGCCCCACTGCTCCGGCGTGGCCGGAACGTGCAGGGTGCCCCGAATCGCCGAGAGTGCGGCAAAGGACAGGCCGCCGACCAGCGCCATATGGGCGGTCGAGGCCAGCGGCGCCGCGCCGGACAGCCAGTGTTCGGAGGCGAGCAGGTAAATGGCGTACAGTGCTCCCGCCCCGGCTGCCAATCCCAGGCCAAGCGGATCACGGTCACCTGCCCCCGGAATCCCGATAACCAGCCCCAGCCCGAGGGCGGCGAGAGCCACGGCTCCCAGACGAGTGGCATCCGGTTTCCGCCCCAGCAGCCAGCCGAACAGGATCACGAAGGCGGGGGCGAGGTAGAGCAGCAGGCTCGTCGTGCCCGCCGTGATACGCCCCAGCGCCGCGAAGTAGCAGGTCGTCGCCACCGTGTAGAGCAGGCCCACCGCCAGCAGCGGCCCGCGCTGCCGCCAGCTCAGGCCCCGGCCCGTCAGCGGAAGCAGGATCGGGGCGACCAGCCCGAAGCGCCACGCGAGCGCCGCGAAGGGGTCCAGCCCGACCTGCGCCGCGAGCTTGCCCCAGACCCCCAGCGTGCCGAAACCCAGGGCCGCCAGCAGGGCCAGCCCCAGGCCAACACGAACTGGAGAGGATGGGATGGGGGTCACGGGCGTGGCAGTCACGGGGGCCAGGGTAATGCGTTGCCCGTCCTCAGCGTCCTGTGAGCCACGTCGCCCCTCTACTCAGCCTTCTGTACTACGCAGAACCGGTTGCCGTCCGGGTCGGCAAGGACGACGTAGTCCGCGTCCGGCTCGTACCGCCAGTCCACCCGCCCGGCCCCCAGCCCCAGCAGCCGCTCGACCTCCGCCGCCTGGTCCCCGGCGTACAGGTCGAGGTGGTGCCTGCGGTGCGTTTTCGCCTCGGAGGTCACGAGCTTGAGGGCGAGTTGCACGCCGGACCGCGCCCGCGGCACGAGCACCGCCCAGTCGTCCTCCGGCTCCTCGCGCGGGCGGTAGTCGAGCGCCGCGCACCAGAACGCCACGGCCCGCGGCACGTCCCGCACGCCCCACACGATGGACCCGATTCGCAGCATGGGTCAGTATGGCCTGCCGGGGCTGGACTTTGGCACGCGCCCCACCTCCGGGGCCGTCCCGCTTGCGCTAGCTTCGGGCGCGTGACCCCGCCCGGCTCCCCCCCCCTCCCGGTGCCCTGGCGGGTGGTGGTGCCCCTGCCCGTCCCGGCGCTCGACTACGCCGCGCCGCACGGGCACGGGGGCGCGGTACCGCTGGGTTGCCGGGTCCTGGTGCCCTGGCGGGGCGACCTCACCGTGGGTCTGATCGTAGGCGAGGGGGACCCCCACGGCGCCCACCGCCTGCGCGAGGCCGTCCACGTCCTCGACGACGAGGAGGGGCCGTGGGTGCCCCCGGCCACCGTGGAGGCGGTCACCGCCTGGGCGCGGGATGCCCGCCTGCCCGCCGGACTCGTCTGGGGGGACCTCCTGGGGGTGGGTTGGAGCGTGCGGTACGAACACCGAGTCCGGGCCGTGGGGGGGGCCGACCTGAGCGCCTTTGCCCGCCGGGTGCCGGGGCCGGGCTGGACGGACGCGGCGGGGTTTCCGCCCGCTCTGCTGGACGCGATCCGCGAGCAGGGCCTGCTGGAGGAGGCGTTCCGGCCTGTTCCCCGGACGCGGGGGGTGGTGCGGGCACGTCCCCTCGCCGCCGTTCCCGCCGCCGCCCGCCAGGTGACGGTGCTGCGTGCCGTCCCGGAGGCCCCCACCCTCACCCCGAAAGGCCGGGTCGCCTGGGCGTGGCTGGCGGAACACGGCCCGCAGGACAGTCTCAGCGCCTGGGCACGGGGAGTGGGCGTGAGCGCCGGGGTGGTTTCCGGCGTGTTGAACGCGGGCGGCGCCGCCTACGTGCCCGAGGACGCCCCCCCGCCCCCCGCCTGGGAGTGGCTGCGGGCGAACGGCCCGGTCGAGTCGCTGAGTGCCTGGGCGAACGGCGCGACGGCGGATGGGGTGCCCCTCTCGCCCACCGTGGCGGGAACGCTGGCGGCGCGGGGCTGGGCGGACACGGTGCAGGAGCCCGCGCCCCCGCCCCCGATGCCCGAGCCGGGGGCGCCCTGGACAGCCCCTGAGCCCGACCGCCTGCCGGAAGCCCCCGCGTGGCGGCTGCACGGGGGACGGCCCGCCTCGCGCTTCCGCACGCTGGCGCCCCGGGTGCTGCGGCTGCTCGCACAGGGGCGGGGCGTCCTCGTCCTCGCGCCCGACCACGCGACGCTGCGCCGCGCCTGGGAGGGGCTGAGCGGCCTCGCCGCGGCGGCGGGCACCCGCGCCGTTCAGATCAGCGGCGGGCTGAACGAGGTGCAGCGGGAGTACGCCTGGGGGCTCGTCCGCTCGGACCGGGCGCGGCTGGTGATCGGCAGTTACCTCGCCCTGGCCGCGCCCCTGGCCGATCCCGCCCTGATCGTCGTGCTGGAGGAGGGGAGTGACGCCTACAAGCTCCCGGCGGGCTCGCAGGCCTTCATCCCCGATGTGGCGGCCCGGGTTGCCACATCGGGAGGGGCCTCCCTCGCCCTGGTCGGCAGCGCCCCCGCCGCCGAGAGCGTGCCGCTGCCGGGCGCCGTCTTGCCCCCACCCCGCGCCCGCGTGCATGTGGTGGACTACGCCAACCCGCCCGAGCAGCCGGAACTCGGGCCGCTGTCGGGTGTTCACCTCACGCCCGGGGACCTGGGGTATCCGGTCAGCCACGACCTCGCGCGGCTGCTGCGGCAGGTGCAGGAGCGCGGACGGCAGGCGGCCCTCCTCGCGCCGCGCCGGGGCTATTCCGCCCTGCTGCGCTGCCCGAGTTGCGAACACACGCCGGGGTGCCGCAACTGCGACGTGCCGCTGCGCTTTCACCAGGAGACCCGCCAGCTCACCTGCCACCAGTGCGGCTACCACGAGGGCATCCCCGACCGCTGCGACCGCTGCGGCGAGCGGATGTGGAAGGCGCGCGGCCCCGGCACCGAGTGGATTGCCCAGACCGTCGAGAAGCTCGCGCCCGGTCTGCCCGTCTACCGCTGCGACCGCGACCGCCAGGACGACCTCTCGCCCCTGTACGCCGGGGAGAGCGGGGTGGTCGTGGGCACCCAGCTCCTCCTCTCGCAGGAGGCGCCCCCCAACCTCGCGCTGGTCGGCGTCACGCTGGCCGACACCTGGCTGAACATCTCCGACTTCCGCGCCTCCGAGCGCTACCACCGCCTGCTGCGCCAGCTTGCCGAGTGGCACCCGGAGCGCGCGCCGCTGCTCGTCGTGCAGACCTTCCAGGCCGACCACCCCGCCCTGAGGGTGATGGTCGAGGGCCGTGACGCCCTGGCCTACCCCGCCGCCGAGGAGCGTGCCCGCGCCGCCCTGGGCTACCCGCCGCACGCCCGCCTCGCGCAGGTCGAGGTCGCCGCCCGTGATCCCCAGCGCGCGAAGGTGGCCGCCCAGGAGGTCTTCGAGGCCCTGCACGGGGCCGGGGCCACCACCGGGGAAGTCCTCGGCCCCGCCCCCAGCCCGGTCGCCCGGTTGCGCGGCGTGTACCCCTACCACCTCTTGCTGCGTGCCCGCGACGACAAGCGCCTCGCCCAACTGCTCTCCACCCTTGACCGAAGTTGGAAGGCCCGGGTCCGGGTGGATGTGAATCCCCGGGGCGGGTTGTAGGAAGGGCACGTTCTCCTCCTGCGCGAGACTTGCAGGGCCGCGAAGCACAGGGTCGGGGAGAGGGGCGCGCGGGAGGCGAAACGGTCACAGCGGGCTCTGGAGAGACTCCAATTGGCTCTGAAGGCCCGGCCTCTCCCCGGGGGACGCTTGATGTGCAACACGAGAAACGCCGTTTGATACAAGGTTCTTTCTCCCTCCTGGTGGGGGAGGGGGGTGACGAGCGCAGCTCGCCCTCGCGCTGGACAACGAAAAGGCCGCTTCACCCAGCTTCTCCTTTCGCCTCAAGCGTTCAGGGGGAGGGGCGAAAAAGTTCTTGCTGGACGCCTTCTATTCCTCCTCGCCCGCCTACCCGCCGCCCAACGCTGCCAGCAGGGCCTCCAACTCCCCCTCCGTTGCGGCGACGCTGGGAAGGATGAACCGCTCCAGGACGGTGAGGTTGGCCTCGTCCTGCTCCGGCCTGGTGTTCTGGTGCAGGATCATGGTCACGTCCAGGGCCACGTCCTCCAGGGCGCGGCGGCAGAAGTAAAAGCCCAGCACGTCGGGGTCGAGATCCGCGCTTCGACCTGCGGCGGCCTCGTAGGCGGGCAGGACTTCCGGCAGCCGGGCGTGCAGCATCCACAAGTCGTGTTCGGGCGGCGCGAGCCGGGCCGTCTCCCAGTCGATGATCCAGAGATTGCCGCCCGGGTCCCGCATCACGTTGCCGCCATGTGCGTCGGTGTGGCATACAGCGAAGGGGCGGGGACGGGCACGGGCGGCAGCCTGAAAGGCCCGGGCCTGTGCCAGGAGGCGTTCGAGGACAGGTTCATAGGGAAGCAGGAGGTCACGGAGGGCGCGGACTCCGGGTCTCGTGCCGGGCAGGCCCCCCCGCAAAAGCTCCAGGTCGCGCCGCAGCCCCTCCTCGAAGGGCAGACCGAAATCCTCCGGGGGCACCGGCAGGCGCGGGACCGCCGCCGTGATCGCCCCCGTCCCGGCGTGCAGGCGACCGAGAAGGGGCGCGAGTTCATCCATGGCCCCTGTCCACTCCGCCCCCAGGTTGGTTCCCTCAATCCACTCGTGGACCACGAGCGAGGAGTCCTCCAGGTGGGAGAGGTTGGCCCCCGAGCGGGTCGGCACGGGGCGGGGCACGCGGGGCAGGATGCCCAGCCGCCGCAGCGCGCGCAGGAGCGGCACCTCCGCCAAAATTCGCTCCCTGACCTCAGCGCCGTAAGCCGTCCCCGGCAGCACCTTGACGAAGACGCACCCCTCCGCCCCCTCGACCCGGTAGGCGGGGGCCGTCCCTCCGGGCAGGAACGTGACTGTATCCAGCTCCAGGCCATAGGCCGACCCCAGGACCCGCAGAAGGGCCGCGTGGTCGAGGGGGAGTTCGGCGCTCATGTCCTCCCAGAGTAACGGGGAGCCTTCCTAATTCCTTCCTTGACCTTCCCCTGACCGCCTGTCCCGCTGGGCTAGACTGCCCCCCATGATCCGGCTCGCCGTTCTCGCGGACCTGCACGCCAATCTGGAGGCGACGCTGGCCGTACACGCGGACGTGCGCAGGCGGGGGATTACGGAACTGTGGGTGCTGGGCGACCTGGTCGGCAAGGGGCCGCGCCCGAAGGAAGTCGTCGAGTGGACCCAGGCCTACGCCACGCGCGTTATCCAGGGCAACTGGGACGCCCGGGTCGCGGGGGCCACCAACCGCCCCCAGGACCTCTGGCCGCGCTCCAAGCTCTCCCCGGCGGCCCTGGCCTACCTGGCGGGCCTCCCCTACGGCATCGAGGAGCAGTTCGGCGGCGCGTGGTGGCGATTTGTCCACGCCAGTTCCAAGGGCCTCTTTCACCGCCTGTACCCGCACTCCAGCCTGGCCGAGCAGCTCGACGCCTACGCCCCCAACCCCCAGTTCGCCCTGCACCAGCACGCCGACGCCCTCGTGTACGCCGACGTGCACGAGACGCTGATGCTCGACGTGGAGGGCCGCCCCCTCATCAACACGGGCTCGGTCGGCAATCCCCTCGACAGCACGCTTCCCAGCTACCTCATCCTGGAGTTCGACCCGCAGAGCCCCGCCCACAGCGCCACCTTCGTCCGCCTGACCTACAACCGCGACGCGGAGATCGCCGCCGCCGAGGCGAGCGGGATGCCCTTTACCCGCGAGTACATAGCGGAACTCTTGACGGGGGCGTACCAGAAACGGCGGGCGCGGACGGGGGAGTAGAAAGACCCCACACGCGGCGGGGCCTTTTTTGACTACGCGGTTCTACGGCGAGGCTCTCAAAGGTTGTCCCCCTGAGCAACGCGAAGGGTCTCGCCTGGAGATCCTTCGCCCTCGCTCAGCATGACGAGGGTTTCTGCCCTCCGCCTGAGGCGGCACAAGTCATGCGCCCACTTCCCCCCGCTCCCGCATCCTCGCCGCCAGCTTCGAGGGCTCCAGGAGGCTCGCCCCGGCCCCGTAGCGGCGCCTCACGGCGGACTGCACGAGCCAGATGGCGAGGGCCACCCCGATCAGGCTGATGACCATGCCGGGCACGCGCATGATGGCGTTGACCTCGGCGACCTGGGCGTTGAAGGCGTCGGTACCGAACTTGGCGGTCACGCGCCCGTAGTTCACGATGCTGTTCACCACGCCGCCGATGAGGTCCACGACGGCGAAGGCGACGGTGCCCAGCACGAGGCCCCGGTGAACGACGGGGTCGCGCATGGCCTGCTGGGTGGCTGCCCGGTCCTCCGGCTTCTCGCCGATGCTGGCGGCGTCCAGAAAGACGCGGAAGAGGGGCACGCTCGTCAGGGCGCTGAGCAGGAACAGCACCCCCGTCAGGTAGGAGCGGGCGCTGTCCTTGATCGCGTACCAGAAGCCGTCCACATACCAGAAGGCGAGCGCGCCGGAGAAGATCGCCCCCGCCCCGCCGATCAGGGCGACCGGGCTGACGTTGCGGTTCACGAACAGGTCGATCAGCACGTACGCGACGGGGATCAGCGCGGCGATCAGGTACGCCCGGATATTGCCCGCCGTGCCCCCGCCCAGCAGTTCCGCCACGCTGATCCCGCTCCCCAGCATGTTCGGGCTCAGGATCAGGATGGGGATGACGAGGGTGAAGACGAGGTCCCAGACGGTTTTGGGGATGCCCGGGCGGGGTTTGGGAGAGGCAGCGGGGCGGGGAGTCTGCGGGGCGGTCATGGGGCGCATTCTCTCATCCGCAGGTGAGTGGTCAGTAGTGAGTGGGCCGGATGCCGTGG
Organism: Deinococcus aerius; assembly: GCF_002897375.1. Lineage (NCBI taxonomy): Bacteria > Thermotogati > Deinococcota > Deinococci > Deinococcales > Deinococcaceae > Deinococcus > Deinococcus aerius. The sequence continues at coordinate 174,049 of NZ_BFAG01000006.1, forward strand.
TCATCCCGGCGACTCGACAGGAGGGGAAGGAGAAAGCGACCCTCCACTGACCACTCCCCACTTCCCACTGCCCCCTCAGTCCTCGTGCCCCTGGGCCGCCTGGCCGCGCTTCCCGCTGACCTCCTCACGCACCTCGGCGATGAAGTAGGTGCAGGCCTCGGGGCAGGGGATGGCGCCGGGCACCCCCGCGAAGAAGGTGCGGCCCAGCTTCTCCCCGGCCCACAAGCGGGTCTTGAGGCAGCCGCTGCACACGTCCCGCGCCACGGCCTCGACCTGCTCGGGGGTGGCCCGCTGCACCTTGGCGTAGATGCCGGTCTGGCGCCGGGCGGTCGTGGGCCAGGGGGTGGGGCGCAGGGTGTGGCGGTGGTGGGCGTACCCCTCCTCGACCACGGTGGGGTAGAGGTTGTGGACCCCGCGCGGCAGGTCGGCCTCCGACAGCACGGCCCGCCAGCCGCGCGGCAGGTTGCGGAAGGTGTGGACCGGGCGGTGGTGCCCGCCCTCGTCGCGGCGGGTCAGGTCGCGCAGCCCCTCGGGCGTGACGACGGTGGTGAGGTCGTCGGCCGGCCGGCCCTCGTCGAGGGCGTGGCGCAGCTCGAACATGCCCGCGTGGGGCGTGATCAGGGCCTCACCCAGCCGCATCCCCTCGCGGGCCAGGTTCAGGAAGGCGTTCCAGGTCTCCGCGTGCGCCCGGTCCTCGTCGCCGCCCCGCCCTTGCGCCCCGCGCGCCTCCTCGGCGAGGTGCAGGACCACGTCGGCCACGGCGGGGTGGGTGCCCACCGGTTTGGCGTAGTACACGGTCTGGGGGCCGTGGGGATTCTCGGGAAAACACGTCACCGTCCCCGTCAGGCCCATGTCCTCGGGGATGGTCTCCAGGGTGTGCCAGCCCTCCGAGGCGAAGAAGGGGACGACGACCACGCGGGGGGCCTGGACCACCTCCGGCCAGGTGCCCACCTTGGGGTCCTCGTCCAGGAAGAGGGCGTGGACTTCCGCGAACTGCCCGGAGTTCCGCAGCAGCTCGGCGTTGCGGTAGATCACCCGGTTGGAGTTCTCGTTGCGGGTGGTGCCGTGGCCCAGCACGATGAGGGCGGTGTCGGCGGCGCTGAGGTCGGGCAGCACCTCGCGCGCCCGGGCCAGGATGACCTCGTTCATGGAGGGATGGACGCCGTAGGGCAGGGTGTAGCGCACCGTTCGCCCGCCGAGCACCCGCGCGATCCCCTCGGGCGGCACCGGCCCCTGGTGGCCCAGGCCGAGTTCGCGGGGGATGACCGTCTCGGTGAAGTAGCCCTCCGAGATGAACATGGGGATCACCGTCACGTCGGTGGAGCGGGTGGTCTTGAGGACCTGGCGCAGCGACGGCTCCTCCTTCCAGTACCCCTCCACGACCTCGTCGTACAGGCCGCGCTCCCGCAGCAGCTCCGCGTAGCGGTAGACCGCGCCCGCCGACTCGCCGTTGAGGTGTGAGCCGTGACCGATCAGGACGAGAGAACGCATATGCGGGCAATCTAGCAGCGGCCCACGCGCGCGATTGTCCCACCTCTCGCCCTCAGGGGCGCCACCTCGGCCATGAACCCGCGTGAAGTGTGCCCTCACGCCTGCCCCGGGGGGCCCGCCTATGGTGAGGGCGTTTCGCCCCCGGTCTGGCGCGTGGTCCAGACCCCATCCCCACAGGAGGTTTTCCATGTTCTTCGACCAACGCGACCGCCACGAGCAGATGGCCCGCCTCGACCCGCGCGACACCAACATGGACGGGACGGTGAGCCCGCAGGAGGCCGCCGCCTACGTCCAGGAGTACCTCCAGAACGCCTCGCCCCAGGAGCGGCAGCAGCTCCTCCAGGAGTATTTCCAGCAGCTTCCCCCGGATCAGCGCCAGCAGATGGGCGACGCGATGGTGCAGAGCCCCTACAGCCCGGTCCAGCAGGTCCGTTACGACGACCCGAACGACCTGGCCGACGCCTACACCCGCACGGCGCAGGCGCCCACCCAGGATGGCCGCAGCCCGCTGGAGGCCGCCTTCGCCCCCGGCGGCGCGCTGGGGAACCCGATGGTCAAGGCGGGCCTGGTCGGCCTGGCCGCCATGATCGGCTCGAAGCTGATGCGCCGCTGAGGTCAACCCGAATTCCCGCCCCCCGGCCCAGGTGGTCGGGGGCCTTGCCTTGCTTGATAAAGGCCGTGGGAACCCGGCGGGACTGCCGCGCCCCGCCCGGGCCGCTAGAATCGCCCGCAATGCCCCTGTCGTACCTCGCGCGCATCGCCCAGACGCCCGCCCCCACCTTCGAGGAGGGGGAGCGGGCCGACCTGATGGCGCGGCTGTGGGAGGACCTCGGCTACGAGACGGCCCGCGACGAGGTGGGCAATGTCCTGACCCGCCTCACGCCCCCCGGAACGGAGGGCAAACCCGCCCTGCTCCTCGCCGCGCACCTCGACACCGTGTTCGCGCGCGGCACCGACGTGAGGGTGCGCGAGGAACGCGGGCGGCTAATCGGGCCGGGCGTGGGCGACAACAGCGCCAGCCTGGCGGTCGTCACGGCCCTGCTGCGCGACCTGCGCGGCCACGAGGGGAGGCTGCGCCGCCCGCTGTGGGTCGCCGCCAACGTGGGCGAGGAGGGGCTGGGCGACCTGCGCGGGGCCAAGCACCTCCTCGCCCGGCACCGCGAGCGGCTGGGGGCCTTTATCGCCGTGGACGGCTACCTGGGGGTGGCGGTGACCCGGGCGGTGGGCGTGCGGCGCTACCGGGCCATCTTTCTGGGACCGGGGGGCCACTCCTGGGGCGACCAGGCCCCCAGCGCCCTGCACGCCCTCGGGGTGGCGATCCACGACCTGTACGCGCTGCCCCGACCGGTCTCGCCGCGCACCACGCTGAACGTGGGCCTGGCCTCCGGGGGCACGAGCGTCAACTCCATCGCGGGGAGCGCCGAGCTGCTGCTCGACCTGCGCTCGCTCGACCCGGAGGCCCTCGACGAACTCGACACCCGGGCGCAGGGGGCCCTGCACGCCGCCGCCCGCCAGGCCGGGGTCAGCCTGCGGCTGGAGCGCGTCGGCGACCGGCCCGGCGGCGACCTGCGCTCGCAGCCCCTCCTCGACCTCGCGCGGGAGGCGGCCCGGGAGGTCCACACCGACCTGCGCCTGGCGTCGAGCAGCACCGACGCGAACGCCGCCGCCCCCCACGGCCTCCCCGCCATCGCCTTGGGCGTCTACCGCGGCGGCAACGCCCACCGCGAGGACGAGTGGGTGCAGGCGAGCAGCTTGGGTCCGGGCCTGCGCTTCCTGCGCCGGGTGGTGGACCTGTACCAGCGCCGCCCGCTGGGGTAGGGGGAGGGGCTGGTCGTCCGGGGTGGGGGAACGTCCTCAGAGCCTCTGCGAGGGGGAAGTCCCTTGGGACGAATCAATTCTCCCGCTCCCCCTGCGGGGCCGGCCTTAACCGGGCTCCTCCTGGCCCCGGATGCCCAACCCGATCACGTCCGCCAGGGGGAGCTGATTTTTGTTCTTCTCCACGGTCTCTTCCCTGAGGGAGGTTGCGTAACCTGCCCGGCCCATTTGGAAGGGCATGGACAGACCTCGCGCGGATGCCTCCCGATCTGAAGCTTTCCCAAACCCTGCCCCCCCAATTCTCACCCCCTTTTTGTGACTCCTGCGGCATTCGCGCCCCACCAACTTCCCATCTGTTCCCAGCAGAATAGAAGGACCCATGACTGCCACCCCGCGCCGCGTCCCGGCTCTTCGCCCGTCGGCCCAACGTGTGTCCACCCTGCTTGCCGCCACGGCCCTGCTCACGTCCGGGCTGTTCGGCCCCGGCACGCTCGCGCAGACGGGGACGCTCCCGTCGCCCGCGCAGGCGATCTACGACGAGGTGAACCTGCTGCTGCAGGGCGAGTACGGGGGGCTGTCCACGGTGGACCGCCCGGCCCTGACGCGCGAGTACCAGGGGCGGCTGGACGCGGCGTGCGCCCCCGAGCCCACGACCTGCCCGGCCGAAAAGGCCTACCCGGTGCTGGAGGCCGAGATCACGGCGCTGGGCGACGAACACAGCTTCTTCCAGACGCCCGAGGACTTCCAGGATTTCGTGGCGAGCGCGACGGGCGGCAACCGGCGGCAGTTCGGGGTGAAGCTGGCGAAGCTCGACGGCGAGAGCCGGGTGGTGCTGGAGGTCGTGCCCCAGAGCGCCGCCGAGGAGGCGGGCCTGATGCGCGGGGACCTGCTCGTCAGTCTGGACGGCAAACCCTACACCTACGAGGCGCTGCGGCAGGCCCGGGTGGACGGGCGGACGATCTCGCTGGGGCTGGAGCGGGCCGGGCAATCCCTCACGGTGAGCCTCACGTCGCGCGACAGCAGCACCCGCGACCTGCCGCGGCTGAGTTTTGCGGGGGCGGGGAACAACGTGGCGGTGCTGCGGATTCCCACCTTCCTGGCGGGCGGCGGGGTGGCGCAGCGGGTCCACGACCTCGTTGCGGAGGCGCGGACGCGCGGGGCGCAGGGCATGATCGTGGACCTGCGCGGCAACACGGGCGGCAGCCTGGCCGAGTGTGACAGCTCGGTGGGCGCCTTTGTCCCCACCTTCGTGCGGGTGGCCCGCGGCCCCGAGGGCGATTCCCGAACGCTCGTGAGCCGGGGCGCCCGGGTGGAGGACGGCCGGAGTGCCGGGGGCGTGCGCAACCCGCAGCTCTGGACCGGGCCGCTCGCCGTGCTGGTGGACGAGGGCAGCGCGTCGTGCAGCGAGTTCTTCGCCTACGAGGTGCAGTACGCCGCGCGCGGCCCGATCATCGGCGAGACGACGGCGGGCGTGGGCAACACCGCGACCCGCATCTTCCCGGTCGGGCAGGACGCCGCGCTGCAACTCACCATCCTGCACTACGCCAAACCCGACGGCACGCCCTACCCGGTGCGCGTGACCCCCAACCAGCTCCGCGACCAGACCGAGGAGGACACTCGGCTCCTCACCCGCGGGCAGGACACCCTGCTCAACCTCGGCGTGCAGGCGCTCGCCACCGCCCCCACGATCACCCAGGACCGCAGGCTGCCCTGAGGCGCGGGCGCAACTGAACGCTCCGGTGAACGCCTGCCGGGGGGTGTTCTCCCACAGCAGGAGGATCACCCACCATGAGAGGATGGTTCATGGATTCCCTGCTCCAGGATCTGCGTGCCCTGTCCCAGTTCGATCCACGGGCGCTGTACCGCGTCTCGACGGCGAGCGGCGAGCATTTCTACGCGGGTCACCGGGGCGTCGATCCCCGGGGGTTGCCGGACACGCCGCGGGTTCACCTCTCGGTCATGCCCCAGGAGCAAAGCGCGCTGTGGACCCGGGGTGACGGCCCGAACCTGGTGCTGCACCTGATGGGTTGGGCAGCCCTGCAAAACCACCGCGTCCGGCTGGAGGCCGTCAACGAGTTCGACGAGCGGGGCGATCACCTCGTCTACGAGGCCAGCCTGCACGCCGTGGACTCGGTCGCTTCGGCCCGCGCGGGTGATCCTCTCAGGGCGCTGCTGCGGGTCCTCGTGCGGGCCCACGTGGGGTAGCCGGGCCCCGGCCTACAGCCGCCGCGGGCGCCGCCCCGTCAGCCAGCCCAGTCCCAGCCCCAGCACGGCGGGCAGCGTGAACAGCAGCAGGAAGCCCGCCGCGTTGCTGTCCCCGATCATGTTGCCCAGCGGGCGGCCCAGCAGGGCGTTGACCGGGCTGCCCAGCCAGGCGAGGACCGTCCAGAACCAGCCCTCCAGGCCGCGCGCCTCGGCCACGTTCTCCAGCCAGCGCACGCCCAGCAGGCCCAACGTCTGCACGGCCAGCGCGGGGAGCAGCACCAGCACGGCCCGCGGCCCCCGCTCGGCCCGGCCCGCCAGGAAGCCCAGCGCTAGCGGCCCCACCACCGGCACCCAGCCCACCACCAGCGCGACGAGCAGCAGCATGAAGACGTTGACCCAGACCATGGGGAAAGTGTAACGGGCAGGGATGAGCCACCCTGATTCAGGCCGGTCCTGACATTGTAGGAATTCTTCAACTTCTTCGGAGATGAGGCACAAAGCTACGGGCCGGTTCATAGAGACCTGCGCGGCGGTGAGGTCAACCTCAGTTCTCCTTAAGAGCACTTCCACGGGGCAAAGGCGGCGCCTGCCCAAACTGAGGCTTGAGGCGAACGTCGGTTTCTTGTCGCGGTCCTGTTGCCGTTCGTCATCCGACCTGCCCGGAGGCTTTTCATGCTGAGACGACCCGCCGTGTTCCTCGTTCCCCTCGTTCTCGCCTCGTGCGCGCCGTCCATGATGGCGCCGAATGCCAGCACCATCGACGGCCTGTTCCTGCAAGCCAACACCGGCAGCAACCTCTTCGAGATTCAGACCTCTCAGGTGGCGCTGGGCAAGTCGAGCAACGAGGCGGTGCGCGCCTATGCCCAGCGCATGATCAGCGAACACACGACGGCACAGAACCAGGTCAACGCCCTGGCCGCCGCCCGCGGTGTGCCGCTGCCCAAGGTGCTGCCGCCCGAACTCCAGATCAAGGTCAGCACCCTGAGTACCCTGAGCGGCGCGGCCTTCGACACGGCCTACCTCAACGAGCAGGTGGTGGGTCATCAGGCGACCCTCAGCGTCCTGCTCAACGAGCAGACGGCCGGGCAGGACGCGGCGGTGGTGGCCCTCGCGGCCCATCTCCAGCCCATCGTCACCGACCACCTGGCGCAGGCGCAGGCGCTGGGCGGAACGGCCCCCTCCGCCCCGGCCCCGGCTGCCCCGCCACCCTCCGCCCCCTGAGCTGCATTCTTCACCGAGCTGCCCCGTGCCCAGAAGGCGTGGGGCACTTTCCGTGCCGGGTCAAGCCTGCGCCCGCTCCACCTGCTCGCGGGTCGGCACCTCTTTCAGCGCCCAGCGCAGGCCCAGGGCGGTCAGCACGCCCACCCCCATCAGGGTCAGCCAGGGGAGCAGCGGCACACCCAATCGTGCCCCCAGGTCGATCAGCACCCCACCCACCAGGTTGCCCACCGCACCCCCCAGCCCCAGGCTGATCGCCGAGAAGCCGAAGTAGCTCCCCGTCAGGCCGGGGGGGGCCAGCCGCGCGGTCAGCGTCTGCTGGGTGGGGTACACCAGCATGGTGCCCAGGCTGTACAGGGCCACGCAGGCGAGCAGTTGCCCGAAGGTCGCCGCCAGCCCCATCAGACCCAGGCTCAGGCCCACGGTGAGGACGGCGGCGACCAGCGCCACCCGTGTCCGCACCCGCCGCTCCACGAACCGCAGCAGGGGATATTGCAGCACGACCGCCAGCCCCGCCGAGAGGCCGTACAGCGGCCCCGTCGCCCCCGGCCCCGCCAGGGAGACCGCCTTGAGGGTGACCGCCACGTTGAGCTGGGTGCTGAGCAGGAAGTACCCCACGAGCACCAGGGTGAAGCGCCGGAAGCGGCGGTCCAGGGCGGCGGCCCTCAGCCCGGCGAGACCGCTCGCCGCCCGCTCGGGGCGGATGTGGGGCAGGGTCAGGGCCAGCACCGCGCAGGCGAGCAGATACACGCTCCCCGCCGCGACCGCCGCCGTTCGGAAACCCACGCCGATGAGCCACGCGCCGATCAGCGGGCCCGTCACCATGCCCAGGTTCCCCGAGATGGAGGTCAGGCTGAACATCCGCGCGCGGTGTTCCGGGGCGGTTACGGTGGTGATGGCCGCGTTTTTCGGGGCGTCGAACAGGCCGCCCCCGATCCCCGCCAGGATGGACGCGGCGAGCAGCACGGGGAGGTTCCCCGCGAAGCCCATCCAGATGAAGCCCAGCGTGCGGATCAGGCACCCCGCCAAGATGAGCGGCTTGGCGCCGATGCGGTCGGCCCACGCGCCGCCGAACACCGTCAGGCCCTGCTGGGTGAGTTGCCGCAGCCCGAGCACCAGCCCCACGCTCGCCGCCGCCCACCCCAGCCCGTCCACGAAATGCACCGTCACGAGCGGGATCACCGCGAAGAACCCGCCCCACATCAGGAAGTTCGCCGCGATCAGGCCGTACTGCGCCGCCGAGAGGCGAAAGGGGGCCGCGGCAGAGGCAGTCACGGGGCAGAGGGTACACCCGGCGGGGGGAAGCCGACCCGGTATGGTGGACGGGTCCAGTCGGGCACGCTGCATGACAAGTCGGGTAGGCCGGAGGTCACCGCTCCAGAAAGGAGCAACCCCCGCGTGTTGGTCGCACGCGGGGGTCACCGAAAGGTGGTGATAACTCTGGCTCACAAGAAGCATACCAGTGACCGCAAAGTGGAGTAAGCCAAATTCCAACGTCGGATGAAGAGTCTGGCGACCTGGACGGCGTTCGTCACCGCCCTCGCGGCCCTGGTCACTGCCCTTGCAGAGCTGATCCACACCCTGGTTAAGCTCCTGCCCTGAGCCTCCGGGCGCCCAGCGCGTCACCGTGCCCGACTGGACGCCCCCGCCGCAAGGTGGGGGTCCTGTTTGGAAAGAAGTGGGGGCCAGCAGGTCACGCTGGCCCCCCTTCTCTATCCTCATTCCAGTCCTACCCGCCCACGTGCACCACCGGCCTCCGGGTCTGGTCCTGCTCGGCCACGCGCAGGATCTCGTGCGTCAGCGGCGGGATGTCGCCCTCACCGGCCAGCAGGAAGCGCAGGGCGTTTCCGGCGGGGCCCTTCTCGCTCCACTCGAAGTACACGTGGGGGGGCACGCCCGTCAGGTCGCGCACGTGCAGCAGCACGGCGGCGATGGTGTTGGGCACGCTGTTGCCCCGGGCGCGCAGGATCGCGTGGCGGCCCACCCGCACGCCCGTCACGGTCACGGTGTCGCTGAAGTTGCTGGGGTCGGTGACCTCCACCTCCAGGAAGAGGGCGGGTTCGCCCTGCGGGAGGTGGGTGTCCAGCCGGACCTCCAGCTCCTTGAGGCGGTACTCGGTGGTGTCCCCGGCGTTCAGGCGGTTGGCGATGAAGCGCACGGGGAGGCCGCGCTGGCGGGTCTCCTGCATCAGGCGCTCGGCCTCCCCGTCGAACACGACCTGCTGCACGCGCAGCTCGGTCGAGCGGCTCACGCGCGAGGCCACGCTGATCGCCAGGATCGCCGCGACGAACAGCAGGGCGATGTACAGACCCTCGGGGCGCCCCAGGATGGTGACGCTGATGGTGTAGATGAAAATGATGCTGATCAGGCCGAACAGGACGGAGGCGACCCGGTGCCCCCGCCGCACCTCGGTGAGGAACACCGCCACCGCCGCCGAGGTCATCAGGGCGAGCACGCCGGTCGCATAGGCCCCGCCCTGGGCGTCCACGCTGGCACGAAAGAGGATTGTGACCAGGAAGCAGATGCCGGTGAAGATCACCACCAGGGGCCGGGTGGCGCGGGCCCACTCCGGCGCCATGCCGTAACGGGGCAGGTAGCGCGGCACGATGTTCAGCAGGCCCGCCATCGCCGACGCTCCCGCAAACCACAGGATCAGGATGGTCGAGAGGTCGTACAGGCTGCCGAAGCCCTCGCCCAGGGTGCGGTGCGCGAGGTAGGCCAGGGCGCGACCGTTCGCCTCCCCGGCGGGCTTGGTGACGGTCACGCTATCGGCCCCGGAGCCGGGCAGTGGGGTCACCGCGACCGTGAGCGGCACGGTGGTGCCCCCCGCCGGGACGGAGACGGTGAAGGTGCCGGTGCGCCCGGGGGGCAGCTCCAGGGTGTGGACCACCCGCGGGTTGGCGGGGTCGTCGAGGGGAACGTTGAGGATGGCGCGGCCCGCCGCGAGGTCGGCGGCATTGACGTTGTGGGTGTAGGTGATCGCGGGCCAGAACGCCGCTTTGGGCGTGAGCAGCGTGCTCACCACCGAGGAGCTGAGCAGCAGCACGCTCATGATCGTGGCGGCGGTCGTCAGCAGCAGCCGGGCATTGCGGATGCGTCCGAGGGGCCGCTCGGGGGCGTCTCCCGGGTCGCCGCGCACGAGGGGCATCACGACCACGCCGGTCTCGAAGCCGCTCATGCCCAGCGCCAGCCGGGGAAACACCAGCAGCGCCGCCCCGATCAGCGCCAGGGGCGAGAGGTAGGTCTGCCGCAGGCCGCTCCACCAGTCGCCCACCAGGCTGGAGTGCGTCACGACCTCCAGCAGCCCGCGCCCGATCAGAATCACGTTCAGCCCCAGGTACAGCGCGACCAGCGCGACCGCGATCCCGATGGCCTCCTTGAAGCCCTTGAGAAACACCGCGCCCAGCAGCGTGATCAGCCCCAGCGTGATGATGACCTGCTTGCCGCTCAGGGCCGCCTTGAGCAGCGGGTTCTCGATGAGGTGTGCCGCCGCGTCCGCCGCCGACAGGGTGATGGTGATGACAAAGCCCGTGGCGACGAAGCCCAGCAGGGCGAGCACGAGCAGCTTGCTGGGCCAGTAGGCGAGCAGCCGTTCGAGCATGCTCAGCGAGCCGTCCCCGTGGGGGCTCTCGTAGGCGACCCGGCGGTACATGGGCAGGGCGCACAGCAGGGTCACGAGCACGAGCACCAGCGTCGCCACCGGCGAGAGGGCCCCCGCCGCGAGAAAGGCGATGCCCGGCGCGTACCCCAGGCTGGAGAAGTAGTCCACGCCCGTCAGGCACATGACCTGCCACCAGGGGTGGGTGTGCTGCCGCGCCCGGGCCACCTTCTCGTCCTCGTAGAAGCCCTCGCGCTCGGGCGGGTCGGCCGTCTCGAGAAACCAGCGGGTAAAGGCGCTGCGGGGCCGCGCGGAATGCACCGGAGAGGGCATTGGCGTAGGCTACTCCAGTCCCCCGGGCTCGTCCATGTCGGCGGCCTGACCGGGCTTGCAGGGCTGTTTATCCTGTCCCCATGACCTCCCCGCTTCAGACCCTGGCGCCCGGCGTCCACTTCCTACCCGGCGCCGTGAACAGCGTGGTGCTGGAGGACGGCCAGGGCGGCGCGCTGCTGGTGGACACCGGCCTCGACGACAGCCACGCGCGCAAGCTGCTCCGGGCGCTGGAGGGGATGGGCCTCACGCCCACCGCCATCCTGAACACCCACAGCCACGCCGACCACCACGGCGGGAACGCCTTCCTGCTGAAGCGTTTTCCGGGGCTGGAGGTCTACGCCCCGCCCCTGGAGGCGGCGATTATTAGAGAGCCGATCCTCGAACCCCTCTTCCTCTTCGGGGCGCGGCCCCCGCGGGACCTCCAGACCAAATTCCTGCTCGCGCCCGCCAGCCCCGCGCGGCCCCTGCCGGACACCGGGCCGGTGCGCCTCGGCGGGGTGGAGGTCGAGCTGCTGGACGTGGCGGGGCACGCCATGGGGATGGTCGCCGTGCGGGTGGGGGACGTGCTGTATGCCGCCGACGCGCTCTTCGGCCCCGACAGCCTGGGCAAGCACCCCCTGACCTTCTGCGCGGACTCCCGGCTTCAGAAGGAGGCCGCCGCACGGCTGGGAGAGCTGGCGGGCGTGCGCCTCGTACTGCCCGGCCACGGCGAGCCGACGGGGGACCTCGCCGGGCTGGTGGCGGCCAACCTCGCCGCCTACGAGCGGACGACCGGGGCCGTGCTGGAGGCGGTGCGGGCGGGCGCGGCCCCGGTGGACGAACTGCTCGCCCGGGTGTGCGCCGCCCTGGGTGTGGAGATGACGAACGCGGGGGCGGTGGTCCTGGGCCGCGCGGTCGTGAGCGCCCACCTCACCGAGTTGCAGGAGGCGGGGGCGGTGGAGTTGAGGGTGGAGGGGAACCGACTAACCTTCGCAAGCCTCTAGGGCAAGACTCAAAAGGTTGTCACCCTGAGCAAGGCGAAGGGGCTGGAGATGCTTCGCGTTCGCTCAGCACGACAGGGTTTCCGCGCCCCGCCCTAGCGCCCGCGCCCCCCGTACTCCCGGTGCTCGTGCCACAGGGGAACGGCCCACCACACCCCCAGCAGCAGGGCGATTCCTCCCGGGGCGATCCAGCCGAACGCGCCGGGCAGGACGTGGCTCGCCACCAGCCGGGTCGCCAGCACATGAAGACGGCCCCAGCCTGAACCAGCCGGGTGACCGTCTCCTTGAACTGCCGCGGATGACTCACCGGGCGGCGCAGGGAGTGGTGCAGGGCCGGGGCGCTCAGCAGCAGGCTGGTCAGGGAGCAGAGGAAGGTGGCCGCGTACACCCACCGCTCCGAGGCCAGGACGCCGCTGAACTCAGTGTTGAACGGCAGGATGATCAGGAAGCTGGTGAGGACCTGCGCGCCCTGGAGCAGGATGCGCGGTTCGTCCAGCGGGTCTGACAGCCTGTCCGTCTCGTGCGGGTCGGTCATGGGAAGGTCAGCCCAGCCAGCCCCGGGGCGGATGCGTGAAGAAACCCCCTATGGGCCTCTCCGGGCGGGCAGCGTAGCGTGAACCCATGACACGAGGGAGCAAGGCGGCCAAGTCGGGCGGTACGGGGTCGGGCAGCACGGACAAGTCGGGCGGCGCGGGCAAGGCGGGAACTGGCCGGACCTCGAGGCGCAAGGCAACCCCCCAAGAGAGCCAGCCCCAGCAAAATGCGGTGCAGGAAGACGCCGTGCTGGCGAGCGGCGTGCAGGACCAGACGGCCCAGGATCAAGCGGGTCAGGACCAGCCCGTTCAGGATCAGGCCATGGAGCAGGCAATGCCTGAGGCGGGTGCCCAGGGGGTCGAGGCCCAGGGCGAGGCCAAGGCCGACGCCGCGCACCTGAACACCGTGAATAACCGCCTGGTGGACCACGGCTACCTGTCCGAGGAGGAGTTCGGCGTCGTCAGCGAGACGCTGCAACGCAACCTTGCCACGACCATCAGCCTGTACCTGAAGTTCAAGAAGTACCACTGGGACATCCGGGGCCGCTTCTTCCGCGACCTGCACCTCGCCTACGACGAGTTCATAGAGGAGATCTTCGACGGCATTGACGAGCAGGCCGAGCGCCTCGTGGCCCTGGGGGGTAGCCCGGTCGCCGCGCCGAGCGACCTCGAACGATTCAGCCTCGTGCAGGTGCCCACCGAGACCGTGCGCGACGCCCGCACCCAGGTCGCCGACCTCGTGCAGGACCTCACCCGCGTCTCGCGCGGCTACCGCGACGACTCCAAGACGGTGGACGACGCCAACGACCCCGCCACCGCCGACCTCTACAACGGCTACGCCGCCACCATGGACAAGATTCGCTGGATGCTCCAGGCGATGATGGACGACGACCGGATGAACTGAAGCGGGCGCAAGGCAACAGGCAGAAGGCGAGGGTCCTTCTGCTTTTTGCCATCCGCTTTCAGCCTTTTGCCTCTCCCATGCCCAAGTTCGACTATTCCCTCGACTACGCCCACCTCGACCTGCGGGCCCACCCCGAGCTGTACCGGGTCGGCGTGGGCGAGCAGGGCGTGTTGCTGGTGCAGCCGTACAAGGGAGAACTCCTCCCGCACTGGCGCTTCGCCACACCCGAACTCGCCCGCCAGAGCAGCGAGACGATCTACCGGATGTTCCTGGCGTACTTGGAGGCCGGGGACTTCGTGGGCGCCGATATGGCCCGCAAGTTCCTCCAGATGGGCTACACCCGCTCGCGGCGCTACGCCAACCACAAAGGCGGCAAGAAGTACGACGGTCCGGTGCCGGAGGACAAGAAAGGCCGCAGCGGTGCGCATGGCCGCCCCGAACTTCCCCGCTCCCCGGAAGACCCCGTTAAGGCCGAATCCGCCCGCATCTTCAAGGCGAAATGGGAAGAGGCGGAGGCGAACGAGGAGTACGCCCGGCTCAAGAAGGAACACAAGGCACGCTACGGGTAGGGGCCGCTGCAAGAATCGGGCTGCATAAGTTGACTTCTCCTGCATCCCACGCTATCTTCTTTCCATCACCGCCCAAGGGGCGGCTTTTTCATTGTTCCCCCAGCGCGGCGAGGTCGGCGGGAGTGTTCACGTTCCGCAGGGCGTGGGGACTGACGGCCTGAATGAGCGGGTGCGGCACAGTGACGGTAAGGGCGGGTGGGGCGGCGTCCCGCAGCCGACGTTCCCCGGCGTCCAGAAGCCGGACCACCTGTTCCAGCAGGTCAGTGTGGTACAGGGCGGCGAGGGGCTGCGGCCTTCCCCCGGCGTCCAGGGCGAGGACGGCGCGAGACGTAGGGGTGCGGGCCTGCCCCAGCACCGTCCAGTACGCGGGGGTCAGGCGCGGCATGTCCACCCCGGCAAAAGCGACCCACCCCGGCCCGCGTTCAGCCTGTGCGGCCTCCAGGGCCGCCTCCAGCGCCGCGAGGGGTCCCTCGCCGGGGCGGGTGTCGGGCACGTTCACCCAACCGGGCAGCGCGTAGCGTCCGGGCGGCGCGACGAGCAGGCGCCGGGGGCAGGTTTCCAGGCTGGCGGCGACGTGTTCGAGGAGTGGGCGGCCCTCCAGCCGCGCCGCCGCCTTGTCACTGCCGAAGCGGCTGGAACGGCCTCCCGCCGTGATCGCCGCCGTCACGTCCCGCACGGCTCAGCGCTCGAGCTGGCGCTGGGCCCAGGCGACGAGGCGCGGGACGGCCCGGCCATAGGGGGGATACAGCAGGCGGACGGAGCTGCGTTTCCCCTCGTGCATCACCGCCCGCTCGTGGCTGAAGGTGCGGAAGCCGTACTCCCCGTGGTAGCGGCCCGTCCCGCTCGCGCCCACCCCGCCGAAGGGCAGGTTCGGATTGACGAGATGCACCACCGTGCCGTTCACGACCAGGCCGCCGCTCGTGGTCTCGCGCTCCACCCGGGCGAGCGCGTCCCGGTCGTCCAGGAAGGCGTACAGCGCCAGCGGCGGGTCGAGGCGGCGGATCAGGGCGAGCGCCTCGCCGAAGTCGCGGTAGGTCAGCACCGGGAGGACCGGGCCGAAGAGTTCTTCCCGCATCAGCGGCATGTCCGGGGTCACATTCGTCACCACGGTGGGCGAGATGAAGCGCGAGGAAGGGTTGAACTCACCGCCGAGCACAACCCTCGCCCCCGCCGCCACGCTCCCCCGGGTCAGGCGCTCCAGCCGTTCCACGCTGCGCCCGTCCACCAGGCGGCCGTAGTCGGACCCGCTGCGCAGCCGCTCCCCCGTCCCGAAGCGGCGGGCGACGACCTCCATCATCCGCGCCACCAGCGGGTCCCGCAGCTCCTCGGGCACGAGGACGTAATCGGGCGCCACGCAGGTCTGCCCGGCGTTCAGGAACTTGCCCCAGGCGATCCGCTCCCCCGCCAGGGCGAGGTCGGCGCTCGCGTGGACGAGGGCCGGGCTCTTGCCGCCCAGTTCCAGCGTCACGCCCGTGAGGTGGGGCGCGGCGGCGGCCAGGACCCGGCGCCCGACCTCGCCGCTCCCCGTGAAGAAGATGTGGTCGAAGGGGAGGGTGGTGAGTGACCCCGCCACCCCCGCGTCCCCCTCCACGACCGCGACGAGGTGGGGCTCGAACACTTCCTCCAGCAGGAGGCGCAGGGCGCGGGCAGTCGCCGGGGCCTTTTCACTCGGCTTGAGGATGACCGTGTTCCCCGCCGCCAGGCTGGAGATCAGCGGCACGAGCGCGAGGTTGACCGGGTAGTTCCACGGGCTGAGGATCAGCGTGACCCCGCGCGCCTGGAACTGGACCTCGCTGCGGGTGCCGATCAGGGTGGCGGGCGTGGGCACCGGGCGGGGCGCCATCCAGCGCGGCAGGTGACGGACGGCGTGGCCCAGTTCTTCCACCGTGGGGTGGAGTTCCATGATCTCGGCCTCCGCGCGGCTCTTGCCCAGGTCGAGTGCGAGGGCGTCGGCCAGCCGCACCCGGTGGCGCCGAATGCCCTCCCGCAGGTGGCGCAGGATCGTCTGCCGCTCCCCGGCGCTCGTCCGCGCGGCCCGCCAGCGCCAGCCCTGCTGCGCGTCGAAGAGGGCCTGGAGTTCGGGGGGGACAGGCTGAGTCATGGGGAAACCTCCGGCGGGGCAGTGGGGTGTGCGGCCAGGCTACCCCAAGGGGCGGGAACGTGTGCCCCCACCCCCGCCCACTTTTAGCTTGTCCTGAGATTGCGCGCCAGCGAACACTGTTGAGCTTGGAGGGGGGGTCAAACTGCCGTAGGTCACAGTTGATCGGTTTCCACCCCGGAGGTCGCTTATGAAGAAGCTCTTCGCGTTCGCCCTGCCCCTCGTCCTCGCCTCCTGCACCATGACGCTGTCCGGCAGCCCGTACACGCTGGGCAAGCAGCCCGCCGCCGGGGACCTGAGCCCCACCGGGACGGTGATGGGCAAGCGGTACGGCACGGTGATCATGACGGAGGCTCAGGTTATGGGCCTGAAGCCCAACCAGTACTACGTCGCGCACTACCACCTCCAGGGCACGGCGAGCCCCAACCCCTGCGAGAGCGGCGGCGCGCCCATCATGAGCAGCAAGATCGTGGGGCAGACCGACGCGAGCGGGATGCTGATGTTGATGGGCAGCGCACCCCAGGCCGACGTGATGAACGCCACCTACTTCAACATCCACACCGCCAGCGACGCGGCGGGCACCCCGGCCGACGCGGGCGTGGCCTGCACGGCGGTGCAGATGCCCAAGATGTAACGTTCACCCCCTGCCTGCGTCCCGGCTCCTCACGAACCGGGACGCTTGCGTTACCCTGCCTCCCGTGAGCGTGCGAATCCTGGGCGGCAGCGCGAAGGGCCGCGCCCTGAAAGTCCCCGCGAGCGCCCGGCCCAGCGGCGCCCGCCTCCGCAAGAGCCTCTTCGACCTGCTCGCCTCCCGCGCGCCCTCCGGCACCTTTCTCGACCTGCACGGGGGCAGCGGCGCCGTGGGGCTGGAGGCGGCCAGCCGGGGCTACGAGGTCACCCTCATCGAGAAGAACGCGGGGGCCATCCGCGCGCTGGAGGAGAACGCCCGCCTCCTGGGCCTCCCCGTCCGCCTCCTGCGCGGCGACGCCCTGGGTCTGCTGCCCCGGCTGGGCCAGTTCGATGTGGTGTTCAGCGACCCGCCGTACGTGCAGGACATTCCCAAACTGACGGCCACCCTGCTCGCCTCCGGCGTGGTGGCCCCCGGCGGCCTGCTCGTCTGTCAGCATCCCGACAAGACGCACCTGCCCGAGGCCCCCGGCTACGAGCGCGAGGAGCGGGTGTATGGCAGCAACACCCTCACCCTGTACCTCCGGGAGGGTGCGGCGCGGGATAACATCGGTCCCGCATGAACGCCGTCTTTCCCGGCTCCTTCGACCCCATCACCAGCGGGCACATGGACGTGCTGACGCGCGCCTCGCGCATCTTCGACCACGTGACCGTCACGGTGATGCATAACGCCCGCAAGCAGGGCAAGCACCTGTTCGACCTGGAGGAGCGCCTGGATATCCTGCGCGAGGCGACCGCGCATCTGCCCAACGTCGCTGTGGATTCCTTTGGCGGCCTGCTCGTGGATTACATGCGCCAGCAGCAGAAGAGCATCATCATCCGCGGCCTGCGCGCCGTGTCCGACTACGAGTACGAACTTCAGATCGCGCACCTCAACCGCCAGATCGGCGAGGTGGAGACCGTGTTCATCATGGCCGCGACCCGCTGGAGCTTCGTCAGCTCCACGATGGTCCGCGAGATCGCCAGCTACGGCGGCGACATCTCGGAGATGGTCCCCAGGGCGAGCGCGGCGGCCCTGCGGCGCAAGTTCGCGGAGGTGTACGAGCGGCGGGCGGCGCAGAACGGGTAGAGGGGCTGGGGCCGGAGGATAAAGCCTGGTGTAGACACAAAAGCTCCTCCCCCTTGAGGGGGGAGGTTGGGAGGGGGTGAGTGGGCATAGCGTCACAAGGCCAGGCGAGTGTCCAGGCCCCTCGTTCTGAGCCGAAGCAGCAGGGCAAGCTGGCGCTTGCCACCCCTCTCCCCGGCCCTCTCCCGCAAGGGGAGAGGGAGAAGACCCCCAGCCTCCTCCCCCTGATGCCCCCTTGCCCTCAGGCTTCCTGCTTCACGCCCTCGGCGGCCTGCCTGAGTGCCTCCGACCGGTCGGTCGCCTCCCAGGGGAACTCCTCCCGGCCAAAATGCCCGTAGGCGGCGGTGCACGCATAGATGGGCCGCAGCAGGTCGAGCTGGGCGATGATCGCCTGGGGCCGGGCGTCGAAGTGTTCGCGCACGAGGTCGGCGAGTTTCTCGTCGCTCACCGTGCCCGTGCCGTAGGTGTCCACCCGTAGGCTGACAGGGTGCGCCCGCCCGATGGCGTAGGCGACCTCCACCAGCGCCCGCCGCGCCAGCCCCGCCGCGACAATGTTCTTGGCGATGTAGCGGGCGTAGTAGGCCGCCGAGCGGTCCACCTTCGTGGGGTCCTTGCCGGAGAAGGCGCCGCCCCCGTGGGGCACGGCCCCGCCGTAGGTGTCCACGATGATCTTGCGCCCGGTCAGGCCGGTGTCGCCGTGCGGACCACCGATCACGAATTTGCCGCTGGGGTTGATGAAGAACTTGGTGTCGGGTGTGAGCAAGTCCCCCGGGATCACCGCCCGGATCACGTGCTCGATCATGTCCTTGCGAATGCGGTCCTGCCCCACGTCCTCGCTGTGCTGGGTGCTGATGACGACCGTATCCACCGCCGTCTCGGTCGCCTCGTGCGGCTCGCCGTTGCGGACGACCGTGACCTGGGCCTTGGCGTCGGGGCGCAGGTAGGCGAAGGCGAGGGCCCCTTCCTGCTCGGGGGTCAGCGTCTCGCCGCGTGCCCGGCGCTCCCGGGCCTCGCCCGCCGCCTTGCGGAGTTCGGCCAGCCTGCGCGTGAGCTTGTGGGCCAGGCTGATGGGCAGGGGCATGAGTTCGGGCGTCTCGTCGGTCGCGTAGCCGAACATCAGGCCCTGGTCCCCCGCGCCGATGCGGCTATAGGCGTTCCCAGGCCGGGCGCGCTCCTCCTCGGTCATGGCGCGCCACTCCTCGGAGAAGTTCACGCCCCCGGCGATCTCCGGCGACTGCTCGTGGATGGCGACCAGCACGGCGCTGTACTCGGCGTCGAAGCCGTAGTTGGCGCGGGTGTAGCCCACCTTCATCACGGCGTCGCGCACGGTCTTCTGCACATCCACCCGGGCGCTGTGCGCCGTGACCTCGCCCGCCACGACCGCCATACCGGTGGTCAGCAGGGTCTCGACCGCCACCCGGCTGCTGGGCTCCTGGCGCAGAAATTCGTCCAGAATGCTGTCCGAGATGAAATCCGCCAGCTTGTCCGGGTGGCCTTCCGATACCGACTCCGACGTGTAAAACTTCCGCATGTTCGCTCCTGTGCGCGCGGGGAGGCGTCTCGCAGAACGGCCTGGAGAGGGATGTCGCCCCGGTCCCCGCGCGGTCCACCCCGGGCGAGGTGGCACCGGCGCAGCGTAACGCACCGCCCGCCCCGGGAAAAGGACAAAGGGCAGGGATGGGGGAGAGGCGGCGGTGAAGGCGCTACGAATCCAGCGGCAGCTCGTAGCACAGGCTGTTCTCGATACCCACGTAGTAACCGTAGTTCGGAATGCGCCGGAAGCCCGCCGACTCGTAGAGCCCGATGGCCTCGGCCTGCAAATCTCCGGTTTCCAGCACCAGCCGCCGGAACCCCAGGGACCTCCCCCGCTCGATCAGCCCGTTGAGAATCTGGCGCCCCAGGCCCCGGCCCCGCGCCTCGGGAAGCGTGTACATGCGCTTGACCTCGGCCGTGTCCTCCTCGATGCGTTTCAGGGCTCCACACGCCAGCAGCCGCCCGTCCTCCTCGACCGCCACGAGCGCGCTGCCCTCGCCGGAGAGGATGGCCGGGTCAAAGGGCTCGGTGCGCTCGTCGGTGTCCTGGTAGAGCGCCCGCAACTCGCGCTGCTGGGCGTTCATCAGGTCGATCACGCGCGGGTCGCTGGGGGCAAGGTCGAGCAGGGCGGGCATGGGGCACGGTAACACGGGGAGGTGACCCTTCTCAGGAGTTCATCGGCCGGGATGGAGTCCCGATCTCCCGCGCTAGAGGTCCGCCCTCATCGCCTCCCAGATTCCGGCGGGGAGTTCGCCCGCGACGCGCTCCAGGGTGCGCCCGGCGGCGGCCCGGACCATCTTCTCAAAGGCCACGCCGCCCCAGCCCTCGGCGGGGGGGGTGGTCAGGTGGGCGCGGAAGTGGAAGTGAAAGGTGACGCTGCCCCGCTCGTCCACCTCGGCCTGCCCCGCCACCTCGACCCAGGCACGCTCGTCCGTGAGGGGCTGCGGCGTGAGGGTCGCGCCCCCCGGCGTCACCGTCAGCAGGCTGTGAAAGGGGAGATCCACCTCGCCCAGCACGGGGACGGGGACGATGAGTTCGCCGGTCACCCCCTCGTGGTCGGCCCGCAGGTTTCGCAGGAAGCGAACGCGCGCCAGGGCCACGCCCGCGTCCCGCACAAACGCGAGCGCCGCCTCCTGCCCGCCCGGATGCGCGAGGGTAAAGGACTGGTGCGCCTCAATCAGCACGCGGGGATCAGTCCACCCACTCGATCACCAGGCGGTTCTCATTGAGCGCGGCCTGAAGCTCGGCGTCGTTCGCGCTGCGCAGCCGGGGCAGGAACGCGAAGCGGGGGGTGGCCGAGGCGTAGCCCAGCCGCACGACCACGTCGTCACTCAGCTCGTCCTTGCCGACGCGCCACACCAGCCCCGCGCCCAGCGCCTCCAGTTGCCGGGCCAGTTCGGGGGGCACCAGCTCCGGGGGCAGGTCGGGGGCGGCGCCGTCCGGGGCAGCGCCATCAGGAGACGGGGGGCCAGTCATGCGGGCCATTGTACGTGGACCGCCGGGGGAGTAGAACCGGGGGCGTGACTCCCTCCCCCCTCTCCTGGCGAGCCCTGGAAACCCGCGTGGGCCTGGACGCCCTGCCCGAGTTCCACCGCGCCTTTCTGACCTGGCGCGGGGTGGAGGGCGCGGGCGAGATGCCGCTGCGCCGGGTGGGCCAGCGGGTCGAGGCCGAACTGAACCGGCTGGTGCAGGGCGGGCAGGCCCAGCGGCAGGGCGAGGACTGGCTGCTCTCGCCCGGCGCGCTGGACGGCTTCGGGGCGGCCCAACCGTACTTGGCAGACCTGTGAGCTACGGGAGGGGCGGCACCTCGACGACCTCGTAGAGCCATCCCTCGTCGGTGGCGAGCCGGGCCGCCTCGTCCGCCTCCCCCGGGGTGGCGAAGACCCGGCGCCCCCCCGCATCGTCCTCCAGCCAGTGGGGTTCGTCCAGCAGGGCGTCCTGGCCGTGGGCGTCCTTGTGCATGTACTGGAGGCGGACGGCGTAGGGCATGGGCGTCAGGTTACAGAATCCGCTGGCCCAGCAGGCTCGCGGCCATCCCCACCATCACCTCGGCGGTCTGGTTGCGGGTGTCGAGGACCGGATTGACCTCCACGATGTCCAGGCTGGTCACCCGCCCCGACTCGGAGAGCAGTTCCATGAGCAGGTGCCCCTCGCGGTACGTCAGGCCGCCGGGGACGGGGGTGCCCACCCCGGGGGCGACGGAAGGATCGAGCGCGTCGGCGTCGAAGGAGACGTGCAGCCGCGCCGCGTCCGAGAGCCTCTCTAACGTCTCCTCGGTGATGCGGGTGATGCCGAGCTGGTCCACGTCCTTCATGGTGTAGGCCTTGACGCCGATCTCGCGCAGCAGCTCGCGCTCGCGCACGTCCACGCTGCGAATGCCGATCATCACGATGTCCTCGGGGCGCAGGGTCCAGCCCCCGCCCAGCCCGGCGAGGCTGGCGTCCCCCAGGCCCGTCAGGTGCGCGACGGGCATCCCGTGGATGTTGCCGCTGGGACTGGTCTCCGGCGTGTTGTAGTCGGTGTGGGCATCCACCCAGATCAGCCCAGTGCGTTCGCCCGTCCCGCCACGCAGCGCGTTCCCCGTCACTGTGCCCATGCTCACCGAGTGGTCCCCGCCCAGCGTGATGGGAAATACGTCGTCCGGCAGGGCGGCCACGCGCTGGGCCGCCGCGCGGCAGGCCTCCAGGATGGGCTCCAGGAACACCAGCCCCGCCGAGGCGTGCTTGTCCATCGTTTCGGGGAGGGCCACGGGCACGTCCCCCAGGTCGCACACGGTGTGCCCCAGTCCGCGCAGGGTTCTCGCCAGGTGTGCGTTCCGCAGCGCCGACGGCCCCATGTCCACGCCCCGGCGCCCCGCGCCCAGATCCATCGGAATACCCAGGATGTTCACGTTCATGGCCTTCAGGGTAGGGCGGGGAAGGGGCTATGCCTCACGGCTGCAACATTATAAAAACGGGTCTGGGTGGAAAACCCACCGCTTCAGCGGTGGGATGCAGAACCCAGGCCGCCCAACGGGCGGCGGTGCTAGAGCTTATGCGTGACGCCTTAGTATAAGGAAGGCTAGACTGCGCGTGGTCATGGTCATCCTTGAGTTCAAAGCCTACGGGAGAGCGGAGCAGTTCGTCGCTCTAGACGAAGCCATCCGCGTCACCCAGTTCATCAGGAACAAGGCTCTGCGCTACTGGATGGACAACCGTGGGGTCAGCAAGTACGACCTCAACAAGCAGTGTGCTGTCCTCGCCGCCGAGTACGACTTCGCCGACCGCCTCAACTCCCAGGCCCGTCAGGCCGCCGCCGAACGGGCCTGGAGTGCGGTGGCGCGGTTCTACGACAACTGCAAGAAGAAGGTGAAGGGGAAGAAGGGCTACCCGCAGTTCAAGAAGAACGTCCGCTCCGTCGAGTACAAGACAACGGGCTGGAGGCTCTCCGAAGACCGGAAGTCCATCACCTTCACCGACAAGTGCGGCATCGGCAGGCTGAAGATGAAGGGCACCCGCGACCTGCTGTTCTACCACCCCACGCTCATCAAACGGGTTCGGCTGGTCAAGAAGGCGGATGGGTACTACATTCAGTTTGTTGTGGACGCCGACCGCAGGGAGCCATTGGAAGCCACCGGAAAGACCCTGGGTCTGGATGTGGGCTTGCAGGACTTCTACACAGACAGTGCTGGACACAAGGAACCCAACCCCCACTTCTTGCGGAAGGCGGAGAAGCAGACCAAGAAACTGCAACGTCGCGTGAGCAAGAAGGTCAAGGGGTCGAACAATCGGCGTAAGGCCGTGAAGCGTCTCGCCAGGAAGCATCTCAAAATCCAAAGGCAGCGTAAAGACCACGCCATCAAACTGGCGCGGTGCGTCATCCAGTCGGCAGACTTGGTTGCCTATGAGGACTTGAGAATCCGCAACATGGTGAAGAATCATAGCCTTGCAAAGTTCATCAGCGATGCCTCCTGGTATCAGTTCAGAACCTGGCTGGAGTATTTTGGGAAGGTCTATGGACGAATCACCGTCCCCGTGCCTCCCCAGTACACCAGTCAGGCTTGCAGCGAGTGTGGCAGCAAGGTCGAGAAGACGCTTTCTACTCGCACACACAGATGCCCTCACTGCGGATACGTTGCAGACCGCGATAAAAACGCGGCCCGCAACATTCTCACGTTGGGTATCCATACCGCTGGGCAAGCGGGAATCTACGCTTGGGGAGACAGCGCCTCTACGGAGTCGGGGGAAACTGCCAATTCCGCAAGTGCTGTCGCCGAACCAAGAATCCAACGGCTTTAGCCGTTGGAGTGTCAATTTTTGCCCTGACGCTTTCAAGGGAGGTGGGCGGATGGGCGATGAATAGCCATGCTGCCAAGTGGGCGCGGGCCGGGTGGAGGCGCCGGAGGTCTTCTGCCGGGCAGGGTGAGCGCAAAGTCGCTCAGTCCGCCCAGGCTCGTATCACCCTGCCGGCCCTCCGGGCCACCTCCCCTCCAAACGCCTGATGTGCAATGCAGAAAGCACCCTGTGGGATGAGGTTTTTTCTCCCTCTCCCCTTGAGGGAGAGGGTTGGGGAGAGGGGTGGCGAGCGCAGCTCGCCCTCGTGCCAGACAACGAAAAGGCCACTTCGCCCAACTTCTCATTGCACATCAAGCGTTCCAAGGGAGGCAGAAGAATGAACGCTCTGGAGGGCAAAGGCCCGACCTGGCTCCCTTTCCAGGGGAGCGGTCAGCACCGCTGACGGAGGGGTGGAGCGGGGCGAGCGCCCTCAACCCCCGACGTTGCGGTCGCCCTGTCCTGCCGGGCCCGACCCCCTACCGCCCCCGGCCCGGCGGAGCTAAACTGACCGGATCGCTTCACCGTCTGGAGGGGCCCGTGCCGGGCGCCGCCCAGTCTGCCCGGCCCGCCCCTATGTCCGACTCCGCTTCCCCCCTCCCCCCCGGCCCCCGGCGGCTCCTGCTGGTCGCGGACTATGTCCACCCCTTCATCTACCGCACCGCTTTTCCGCAGGGGCTGCCGGAGGTGGACCTCGTGCTCGCGGCGGGCGACCTGCCGGGCTCGTACCTGGAGTTCCTGGCGAGCAAGCTCCCGGTGCCCGTCGTGTACGTGCGGGGCAACCACGCGAACGAGGACGTGACCGAGGGGGACAAACGGGTGCCGCCGCGGGGCGTGATCCCCGCCCACGGCCGGGTCGTGACGGCGGCGGGGCTGAGGATCGCGGGCTGGGGCGGGGTGCCGCGTTACAGCGAGAAGGGGCCGGGCCAGTACACCGAGGCGCAGGCCCGCCGGGGCCTGGGGTGGCTGGCCTGGCGGGCGCGGGGGGGTGTGGACGTGCTGCTGACCCACGCGCCGCCCCTGGGTCCGCACGCGGGCAGCGACTACGCCCACCGGGGCTGCGCGGCGATCACCGACTTCATGATCCGCCGCCACCCGCGCCTGGTCGTCCACGGCCACATCCACGAGTACGAGGGCCGCAAGCCCGACTACACCGACCCCGCCAGCGGCGCCGAGGTCATTAATGCCTACGGCTACCGGGTGGTCGAACTGTAGGAAAAGCCGAATTTTGTCGCCCGGTACGCCATTTTCCTTAAGGCTGGGTAGTCCTTTGGCACACGTAGCCCTGACAGGGGGGCGGCATACTGCGCCCTGGCCCCGAGGGGCCGGAGGGAGACGCCCACCTCCTACCAAACGGGCGCGCGAGCGGGCCGGAAGTAGGCCGCGAGCAGGTTCGAGTCCTGTCACCCGCATCCCCCAAAACGGCAGAAGGGAGCCCCCACCGGCTCCCTTTTTCCTTGCTCTACCATCCGGGCATGACCCTGACCCCCAGCAACGCCGCCCGCCTGCGTGAGTTTCACCGGGCCGTGGGCCTGGCCTCGCCCGCGCGCCCGACCGTCCCCGGCCCCGACCTCCTGACCCTGCGCCGCACCCTGATCCGCGAGGAGGCGGGGGAGGTGGAGGGGGAATGGGGTCGCCTGGAGGAGCGGCTCCGGTCAGGCGAGGCCGTCACGCCCGCCGACCTCGCCCCGCTCGCGCACGAACTCGCCGACCTGCTGTACGTGACCTACGGCGCCCTGGACGCCCTGGGGATTGACGCCGACGCGGTGTTCGCCGAGGTCCACCGCGCCAACATGGCAAAGCTCGGCGGCCCCAGACGAGCGGACGGCAAGCTGCTCAAGCCCGGGGGCTGGCAGCCTGCCGACGTGCGGGGGGTGATTGAGGGGCAGGAAGTGGGAAGTGGTTAGTGGGTCGTAGTTCCCCCACTTCTTACTGACCACAGACCTTCTTCAGAACGGCGTTTCCTCTTCCGCGACCGCGACGGGGGCAGACCGGGCGGCGGGCTGGGGACGGGCCGCGGCCGGACGCGCGGGGGCGCTGGGCTGGGCGGCCGGACGGCTGCCCCCCGGAATGGCGTACCGCTCCTGGCGCTTGCCGCCGCGGAAAATGGCGAGGGTCACGTACTCGAACTCGCCGTCGGCCTTCTCGCGCACGTGGTCGGGGTCGGTGTTCTTGGCGCCCCGGCTGTACTTCACGGCGGCGGGCAGCCTCATCTTGCGGCTGTCCACGGCCTCCAACTCGCGGCGGCGGTAGGCATGGCCCTTGTGCAGGATCATCTCCTCGCCCTCGGGGTTGGTCCACTTGCGCGCGCCGATCAGGGTCCAGTCGAAGTCGGGCTCGTTCTCCAGCGGGAACTGGTAGCCGCCGACGGGAATGTCGCCGCTCGTCCAGCCCAGGCGGCCGTACTGGCGCTGTACGTCGAGCAGCTTGTCCGCGCTCTCCACGTCCACCGTGACGCGCGCCCCCAGGTCGGTGATGAATTCGATATGCAGCATCATGCCTCCTTACGTAAATAACATAACATAAAAGGCGGGCTCAGGGGGAGGAGGAACTCGTCCTCTTCCGCCGCGACACCGTGCCCAGGAACAGGGCCAGCACCTCGCCCTCCTCGCCCCGGCGGACCTCGACCCGGTAGGTCGCCAGGGTGCGGCCCACCCGCTCGGGGGTGGCGACGGCGACGAGCTGTTCCCCCTCCCGCGCCGCCCGGAAGAAACTCAGGTGCGTCTCGACCGCCACCGCCTGCGCCTCCAGGTTGCTGATGACCGCGAAGGCCTCGTCCGCCAGGCTGAAGAGCAGGCCGCCGTGCGCGGTGCCGTGCATGTTCAGGCCGCCCCAGGTCACGGTCAGGGCGACGCGGGTGCGTTCCGGTGTGGCCTCCAGCACCCGCATCCCCAGAGTGTCCGCGTAGCTCATGGCGGCAGGGTAACGCCCCCAGCCGGGGGAGGCCGGGGGCAGGGGAGCGAGGCTCAGCCCCGGGGCACGAACGGATAGGCCACGTCGCCCGCTGGGTCGTGCTCCCCCAGGGTGTTCCAGTCCCTCGGGTACACCTCGCGGGGGTGCAACTCGCCCGAAGTCCCGTGATGGCGCGCGTACTCGAACACGGCGTCGTAGGCCCGCAGGATGTCCGGGAACACGAACTGGGCCTTGGTCAGGGTGACGTAGGCCTCCTGGTGGGCGGGTTCCTCGCGTACAGTCACCTTCTCCGGGACGGTCAGGGTTCCGCTGAAAGGCACACATACCTCAACCGGGCCGTCGCTGTCGGCGTTCACCTGGCCGTGGAAGATCACCAGGCTCGCACCCGCCGCCTGCGCGCCCACAAGAGCGTGCAGGGTGTCAAACGACTCCATGATGAAGCCTTGCAGGTCGGCCACATACAGCCGCCGCGAGAGGGTCGCCATGCGCTGGGCAGGCACGAACCGTTCCCGAACCTCATAAGTAATGGTCATCTCCGTCTCTCCTTGCAGTTTCTCGATGAGGTACTGCGCCAGGCCGCGCCGCCGCCCGTGCGCCCGCTCCAGTCCTCCCCAGCACTGGGTCAGCCGCGCCGCCCGCTCGGGGGCTGGGGCGTCCAGCAAGCTCCTGATCTCGCTCAGCGGCAGGTCGAGTTGCCGCAGCAGGGCGATCAGTTGCGCGGCGGCGAGTTGGCCCGGGGCGTAGTAGCGGTAGCCCGTCGCGGGGTCCACCCGGGCGGGGGGCAGCAGGCCCAGGTCGTCGTACAGCCGCAGGGCCTTGGGGCTCAGGCGCGAGGCGCGCGCGAACGCGCCGATGGTGAGGCTGGTGGGCGTGTCTGCGGTGCTGTTGTCGGTCATGCTGCGGTCACCCCCGGAGGCTGTCCCTATAGGTAGGGGCAGTGTGCGCTCTGCCCCAGGGGCAGGGTCAAGGGCCGTGCGGCGTGGCTATCATGCCCCCATGACCGTTTCCCCCGCCCCTGCGGTGTTCGACCTCCCGTACACCACGGACCTCCTCCTGCGGCTGCTGGACACGCCCAGCCCAACGGGCTTTACCGACGCCGCCGTGCGCCTGCTGGAGGGGGAGCTGGACGCGCTCGGGGTGCCGCACCGCCGCAGCAAGAAGGGGGCGTTGACCTGGGAGGTCGCGGGAACGGCGGGGGCGCCCCACACCACCTTCAGCGGGCACGTGGACACCCTGGGCGCGATGGTGAAGGAGATCAAGGAGTGCGGGCGGCTGCGGCTGGCGATGCTCGGCGGGTACGACTGGGCCACCATCGAGGGCGAGTACGTGCGGGTGCACACCCAGGCGGGCGGGGTGGTTACCGGGACGGTGGTGAACACCCGCCAGAGTACCCACGTCCACGGCTCGGCCCTGCGCGACCTGAAGCGCGAGCAGGCCGTGATGGAGGTCCGGCTGGACGCCCGCACGTCGTCGGACGCGCAGACGCGGGCACTCGGGATCGAGGTGGGGGACTTCGTGAGCCTCGACCCCCGCGCGGAACTGACGGACGCCGGGTATCTCAAGAGCCGCCACCTCGACAACAAGGCCGCCGTCGCCGTGTTCGTGGGCGTCACGCGGGCGCTGCTGGGGACGCCGCCCGCCCACACCGTCGCCTTCCACGTGACCACCTACGAGGAGGTCGGGCACGGGGCCGCGACCGGCATCCCGCCCCGCACTGACGAACTCATCGCGGTGGATATGGCCGCCGTGGGCGAGGGGCAGACGAGCAGCGAGCACCACGTCACCCTGTGCGTGGCCGACAGCGGGGGGCCGTACGACCACGCGCTCGGCAACCGGCTGCGGGAGGCGGCGCGGCGGGCGGGGCTCGACCTGAAGGTGGACCTCTACCCCTACTATTCCTCCGACGGCACCGCGGCGTGGCGGGCGGGGGGCGACTACCCGGTGGCCCTGATCGGCCCCGGCGTGGACGCCAGCCACGCCTACGAGCGTACCCACACGGACGCGCTGCGGGCGACGGCGGCGCTGATGCTGGCGCACGTGCGGTAGGAGGCCTTCACCGGACCGAAGCTGTGAGCTGTAGGCTGCCCTGATGCCCGTGCCGCCGGGGGTCTTCGTCCCTGGAGGGGTTGGGGCTTTGTGGCGATCAGGTGGGCGTGAACACCCGCACCCCTGCAAAGCGTGCGAAGCCCTGATCGGCCGTCACCAGCGTCAGCCGGTGCTCCAGCGCGAGCGCGGCAAGGTAGGCATCGTTCAGATCGTTGCCGCGCAGATTGAGGTCGAGGACCAGTTGCCGCCAGCGGCTCAGGCCCGCCTTGCCGAGTTCGAGGAGGCGGTAACTGGGCTGGGCGTGGAGATCGGCCAGGAACTCGAACACGTCTTCCGGTGGAGTGTTGTACACCCGGGTAGAAATGCGGGCCAGCGCGACTTCGTTGAGACTGGTGGAGTACAGGGTTTCCCCATCGGTCAGAGCCTGTCTCAGCCAGCGATAAAAGGCGGGGTGGTGCGGCTGGGTTGTCTGGAAGGCGCAGATCAAGACGTTGGCGTCAAGGAGATAGCTCATTCGGGTCGGGGCAGTCCGAGCTTGGCGAGTTGCTCGCCGTCATCGTTGATCATCGCCTTGATCTCTTCAGGGGAAAGGTTGAAGCCCTCGGGGCTGGTGTAGGTGTGCAGCTCGACAAGAGGGCGGTTGGAGACAGCGGGGGCCTGCTCCAACTGCATTCGCAATCCCTCCTCCACCAGTTGGGTGAGGGTAATGCCCCGCCGGGCCGCCTCCATCTTGGCTCGGCGGTGCAGGTCGTCGTCCAATCTAAGGGTCGTTTGCATGGATCAGTCTACCTCCGACAGATAGACAGCAAACTGTCTCCCCTCACGTCTGCTTCAACTCAGGGCCACCCCGTACAGCGCCGCGTACTTCTCCCGCAGGTATTTCAGGTAAGGCTCGACCGTCATGGGCTGCCCGGTCGCCCGCTCGACGAGTTCGTTGGGGGTGTAGAGGCGGCCCGGCGCGTACACGTTCTCCCGCAGCCAGCCGTGCAGCCGGGTGAAGTCGGCGCGGGCGATGTCGCCTTCCAGCCCGGGGTGGGCGCGTTCGGCGGCGGCGTAGAACTGCGCGCTCAGCACGTTGCCCAGCGTGTAGCCCTGGAACACCCCCCCGATGCGCCCGAAGTACCAGTGGACATCCTGCAACACGCCGTTCACGTCGCTGGGTGCCCGCAGGCCCAGGTTCCCCTCGTACGCCGCGTGCCAGGCGTCGGCGAGGTCGCGCACGGCGAGGCGGCCCGAGAGCAGCTCGCGCTCCAGCTCGAAGCGGGTGACGACGTGCAGGTTGTAGGTCAATTCGTCGGCGTCGGTGCGGATCAGCGAGCGGGCGACGGTGTTCACGGCGCGGTGCATCTCGTCTTCCGTCACGTCCGCAAGTCCCTCGGGAAAGGCGTCGCGGAGTTTGCCGAAGTACGCGGCCCAGAAGGCCCGGCTGCGCCCGACGAGGTTCTCCCACAGCCGCGACTGGCTCTCGTGGACCCCCGCGCTGACGCCGCCGCCCAGGGGGGTGCCCAGAAACTCCTCCGCCACCCCCTGCTCGTACATCGCGTGCCCGGACTCGTGCAGGGTGGAGTACAGCGCCTCGCCCAGGTCGTCCTCCTTCACCCGGGTCGTGATCCTCAGGTCGTGTTCGCCCAGCCGGGTCATGAAGGGGTGGTGCGTCAGGTCCTGCCGCCCGCGCGTGAAGTCGTACCCGTAGTCGCGGATCACGCTCTCCCCGAAGGCGAGTTGCTGGTGCCCCGGGTAGAGGCTGCCAAGAACGCTATGCAAAAAGTGGTTTGAGGTTGTTACAGAGCAGAACGCAGGCGGCCAGGAAATGGAAGCCGACCAGGGTGGACGGCAGCCGCTCCAGATCGCGTCCCAAGCGGCGGAAGCGCGACAGCCATGCGAAAGATCGTTCGACCACCCAGCGTCGGGGCAGCAGGATGAAGCCTTTGGCGGCCTCCGGACGTTTGATCACGACCAGTTCCACTCCCGCCTCGGTCGCCTCCAGGGCGGTGCGCTGTCCGGTGTAGCCCTGATCGGCAAACGCCACTTCCACGTTCACCCCTGTGGCTTCCTGCACCTCCAGGCACAGGTCAAAGACCTGTGCCCGATCCTGCTCATTGGCTGGCGTGGTCAGCACCGCCAGCAGGTGTCCCAGGGTGTCCACGGCCAGATGTACCTTCGTCCCTTTTCGTTTCTTGGCGCCGTCGAAACCTGCACGGTGCCCGCTCTCGGGTGTGCTTTGCAAGGTGCGACTATCGATGATGATGGCCGTCGGCTCCCCATTCCTTGACCGCTCGACGCGGGAGAGCAGGCGCAGGTCGTGGGCGGCGTTCTCGAAACATCCAGCCGCAAACCAGCGGTGCGCCTGTTGGCGCACCGTCTCCGCGGGCGGGAAATCGTGGGGCAGGTAGGCCCACTGTGCCCCGGTGCGGGCCACCCAGAGCAGCGCATTCAGGACTTCTCGAATGCCGTATTTCCGCTGCCTTGCCTCCTGGGGACTGAGCAGCAGGTAGGGGAGCAAAAACAGGTAGGTGTCGTCGTCTACGTCACTCGGGTAACCTCGCCGCTTCACCCGCCTATTCTGCCCTGCCCAAACTCTCGCCCTCAAAGTTCAACCCTGTCCTTGGCAGCCTCTAGTGGCGGTGCAGGAAGTCGGTGCGGGGCGGGGGGGCGGCGGTGACCGCCTCCACCATCGGCACGAGCGCCGCGCGCAGGGCCGAGAACACCTCCCCGACCTGCGCGGCGGTCATGCCCTCGTCGGACTGGTCGATGAAGTAGTCCATCGGGTCCGCGAACTCCGGGAAGTAGCTCGCCGACTGGAGGCTGAGGTCCAGCGTCTTTTCCAGGTGCGGCACCATTCGGGCAAAGTCGTTCGCGGGCCGCGCCTGGGTCCACGCCGCGTAGCTCTCGCCCATGTGGCGGCTGAACTCGGCGACGAACTCCGAGGGGAAGCGGGTCGCCTCCTCGAAATTTTTGTGGGCCACGGCGAGGGTGCGGGCGTGCGCGGGGGAGAGGTCGTCCCTTTCCGCCAGGCTGTCCAGAAGTCGCCCGTAGGCCGGGTCGGTCGCCCGCTCGTGGCGCAGCCGCGAGAGAAGGGCCTGCTGCCGCGCCCGCCCCGCCGCCGCCCCTGCCGGGAGGTAGGTGCTCTGGTCCCAGCCGAGCAAGGAACCGATCCCGCCCAGATCGGCGAGTTCCTGAAAGCGGGTCTGGAGGTCAGTCCAGGCCGTGTCCGTCTGCGTTGGGGTCACACCCTCAGCTTAACCGGGGAAGGGGTAGAGTCAGCGGATGCCCCCGCCTTTCCGCCACTTGTTGAACGAGGACGCCATCCCTCTGGCG
Organism: Deinococcus aerius; assembly: GCF_002897375.1. Classification (NCBI taxonomy): domain Bacteria; kingdom Thermotogati; phylum Deinococcota; class Deinococci; order Deinococcales; family Deinococcaceae; genus Deinococcus; species Deinococcus aerius. Next base: position 205,666 of record NZ_BFAG01000006.1, read on the forward strand.
GTCAAGCTGGGACGTTCCGAGGAGGAGCTACGGGCACGGGGTCTGAACGTCCGGGACTTCAACGGAACCTTGAACTTCTTCTTTGAAGACGGCTCGCACGCCACCTTTCGTTATGCCTTTTTCCTCCACGATCCGGTGAAGAGGGCCATCGTCGTCTTCACCGAACACTGCGGCTATTTTGTCTTCCCGGACTGGTTGCGCGTGCTGGATGCGGAGGGGCGGACGCTTTTCGACCGCCTGCCTTGAGGCCAAGTTCCCACGTCACACTGATTCCATGACCGACGAACAGCTCTCCCGCCGCCTCTCGTATCTGCTGCGCCACGCGCCCGAGAAAATGGGTGTGACGCTGGAACCGGGGGGATGGGCTCCCGTTCAGGCCGTCTTGCGTTCCCTGCGCGTTCCCCGCGAGCGGCTGGAGCGGGTGGTGGCGACGAACAACAAGCAGCGGTTTTCCCTGGAGGGCGAGCGCATCCGGGCGAATCAGGGCCACAGCGTCCGGGTTGATCTGGACCTGACGCCCGCCGTGCCGCCCGCGACGCTGTACCACGGCACGCACCCGGCGGCCCTGCCCGCCATCCACCGCGAGGGGCTGCGCCGCATGAACCGCCACCACGTTCACCTCTCGCCCGACCGGGAGACGGCGCGGCGGGTCGGCGCCCGGCGTGGGTCTCCCGTGGTGCTGGAGGTCCGGGCCGGGGAGATGCACGCCGCCGGTCACGTCTTTTTCCTCAGCGCGAACGGCGTATGGCTGGTGGAGGCCGTGCCGCCGGAGTTCCTGGTGTTTCCGCAAGACCTCTGAGTTCTCCCCGGCGACCCACATGACAATCCCACCCCGGGCGGCCCACCCATACTGATGGTCTGGGAAAGTTCAGGCCAGCGGGTTCGCGCGGGGCAGGAGGTCGGGCATCCGGGGCGCGCCCTCCGCGGAAAGGGAAGCAAGATGCTCAGGTCGTCACGGGTCTCCACGTCCTCCGGGCTGTCGCGCAGGGAGCGGATCGAGCGCGACCTCGCCGCCATGTCGCCCGGGCAGCGCCGCTTCTTCGAGCTGGTGATCGGCATCACCCACGCCCTGTTCGTGCCGGTCTGGCTGTGCCTGTGCGCCGGGTGGGCGTGGCGGTGCCTGAGGCTGACCCGGGGGCATCGCCCGCCCGGTTCCCCCCACCCGAACCTGCCACCCTTGCCCGACTTTGGGCGCCTGGACACCTCCGGGTACTGGCTGTACCTGGCGGGCGCGTACATCGCCGTGGTCCTGGGGCTGCTCTCGATGATCGGCCTGTGCTTCCTGCCGGTCCTCACGATCTTCTGGGTCTTCTCGACCCTCCAGGAGGAGGAGAGTCCGGCCCGCGCGTTGCTGGGAACGCTGGGCGCGGCGGGCCTGGAGGCGCTGATGCTGTGGGTGTACTTCCGGTATATGCGCGGCATCACGAGGCCGTGAGGGTGAAGCTCGGGGCGGAGGCCCTTGGGCCGCGCGTTACCCTGACCCCATGAATCTGCAAGAGGCCCGCGCCGCCCTGCGTTCCGCCCGCCGCGTGGCCGTGCTGACCGGCGCGGGCGTGAGTGCCGAGAGCGGCATCCCCACCTTTCGTGACGCGCAGACGGGACACTGGGCGCGCTTTCGCCCGGAAGACCTCGCCAGCCCGGGGGCCTACCACCGCGACCCGGAGACGGTGTGGGCGTGGTACGCGGGCCGCTACCGCGACGTGACCCGGGCGCAGCCGGGCGCGGCCCATCACCTCCTCGCGGCGTTGGAGCGCGGGAAGGGGGAGGGCTTCCTCCTCGCCACCCAGAACGTGGACGGCCTGCACGCGCGGGCGGGGAGCGAGCGGCTGGTGGAACTCCACGGCAACCTGACGACCGCGCGCTGCGAGTTGTGCGGGACGGTCGTGCCCCTCCCGGCGCCAGAGGACTTCACCCCCCCGCCCACTTGCCCGGTCTGCGGGTCCCGGATGCGCCCCAACATCGTCTGGTTCGGGGAGTTCCTGCCCGAGGACGCCCTGGAGGCCGCCACCCTCGCCTTTCAGGAGGCGGACGTGGCCCTGATTGTCGGCACGAGCGGCGTGGTGTACCCGGCGGCGGGCCTCGCCCTGGAGACGCGGCGGGAGGGTGGCGTCGTGATCGAGGTTAACCCCGAGGAAACCGAACTCACGCCCTACCTGAGTTTCAGCGTCCGCGATGTGGCCTCGCGGGGGCTGGCGGCATTGATGGAACCGTAGGGCAGTTGACAGAAGACTTGTCACCCTGAGCGGAGCGAAGGGCTCAGCAGGACACTGTTCTTTCGTCAAATGCTTTGGGGCTGGGCAGCGGTGCTAGCCTGAACCCGGCCTGCTCCCTGGGTGGGCCGCTTCCTTCGGGGCGGGGTGAGATTCCCCACCGGCGGTGATGGCGCAGAGCCTCAGCCCGCGAAGCCCGCGCAAATTGCAGCCCGCGCAGGCCCGATCCCGTGAAACTCGGGGGCCGACGGTATACCAGAGGCAGAGGCACGTCGACGTGTCCAGAAAGGCGAGGGGCCGCCCCCGAGCCTGAGGTCGATGGCACAGTCCGGATGAGAGAAGGAGGAACGTCATCTCGCCTTCCCCGGCGGGTGGCGACAGCGTATGTGTGAAGAGAATGCTCCGCCCGGTGAACGGGTGGGGAAGATTCCGACTGGGCCGGATGCCGCTTTCATGGCCCAGGCTCTCCGGGAGGCCGCGCGGGGCCTGGGCCGCACCGCCCCCAATCCCCCCGTCGGTTGCGTAATCGTGAGTGGGGGAGAGGTCGTGGGCCGCGGCTTCCACCCCCGGGCGGGCGAACCCCACGCCGAGGTCTTCGCCCTGCGCGGGGCGGGCGAGCGGGCGCGGGGCGGGGCGGCCTACGTGACCCTGGAACCGTGCAGCCATTTCGGGAGAACGCCCCCCTGTGCCGACGCCCTGATTGCGGCGGGCATCGCCCGGGTCGTCGTGGCCGCGCTCGACCCCAACCCGCGGGTCGCCGGGCGGGGGGTGGAGCGGCTGCGGGCGGCGGGCATTGAGGTCACGGTCGGCGTGCAGGAGCCTGAGGCCGTGCGCCAGCAGGCGGGGTTTCGCTCCCTCGTCACGCGGGGGCGCCCCTGGGTGGTCTACAAGTATGCGATGACGCTCGACGGCAAGGTCGCGGCGGTGGGGGAGGGGAGCGGGGCCGTCACCTCGGCCCAGAGTCGGGCGCGGGTCATGCAGTGGCGGAATGAGCTGGACGCCATCGCCGTTGGCATCGGCACGGTGCTGAGTGATGATCCTGCCCTCACGACTCGGGGCATCAAGGATGGGCGTGATCCGCGACCGGTGATCTTCGACCGCCAGGCCCGCACCCCCGTAACGGCCCGTGCCCTCCGTCCCGGCACGATCATCGTCACGTCGCCCGGTGCCGAAACAACCCACCTGGAAGAGGTCGGAGCTGTCATCGTCCGCGCCGAGGCCCTGCCGGACGCCCTGGGCGAGTTGCGGGAGCTGGACCTTTCCAGCCTGCTTCTGGAGGGCGGGCCGCGCCTGGCGTCCAGCCTCTTCGCCGAGTGTCTGGTGGACGAGGTGCGGACCTTTATCGCCCCCAAGCTCCTCGGCGCGGGCCTGCCGCCGCTGAACAACGCCGCGTACTCCATGACGGATGCCCGGGCTTTGCGTGACGTGCAACTCGAAGCCCTCGGCCCGGACCTCCTCGTCACGGGTCTGCTGAACGATATTCCGCGCCTGGAAGTCCCGGGCGCCCTGGGAGAACGCTGATGTTTACTGGAATCGTGGAACAGGTCGGGCACGTCACCCGCGCCGCCGAGCAGGAAGGCAACCTTACCCTCACCATCGCGCCGGAGCGGATGTGGACGGACCTCGCGCTCGGCGAGTCCATCGCCTGCTCGGGCACCTGCCTCACCGTGACGGGCTGGGACGAGGCGGGCTTTACCGTGGACCTCTCACGCGAGACGGTGAACAAGACGGCGCCCAACTGGCACGAGGGTGCGCGGCTCAACCTCGAACGGGCGATGACCGCCTCGGGCCGCTTCGGCGGGCACGTCGTGAGCGGGCACGTGGACGGCACGGGCGAGATTCTGGAGGTGCGGGGGGAACCCGGCGCCTACACCCTGCGGGTGCGCGCAGCCCCGCACCTCGCCCGCTACCTCGTGCCCAAGGGCAGCGTCACGGTGGACGGGGTGAGCCTGACCGTCGTGGACGTGGGGGGTCCGGCGGGAAGCCGCGCCGACCTCGCGCCCGACGAGTTCACCCTCTGGCTGGTGCCCCACACCCTGGAGGTCACCACCCTGGGCGGGTGGCGGCCCGGCACACGCGTGAACCTGGAGGCCGACCAGATGGCGAAGTACGTCGAGCGCCTGCTGGCGATGCGCGAGAGGGCGGAGGTGGGCGGGTGAGCCTGGCTTCCATCCCCGACCTCCTCGCCGAACTGCGCGCGGGTCGCCCCGTCATCCTGGTGGACGACGAGCACCGCGAGAACGAGGGCGACCTCCTGATGCCCGCGCAGGCCGCGACGCCCGAGTGGATCAACTTCATGGCGCGTGAGGGCCGGGGGCTCATCTGCGTCACGCTGACCCCCGAGCGGGCACGCGAACTCGACCTCAGGCCGATGGTGGGCGCGAACACCGACCCCAACGGCACTGCCTTCACCGTCAGCGTGGACCATGTCAGCAACTCCACCGGCATCAGCGCCTTCGACCGCGCCGCCACCATCCGCGCCCTGATCGACCCGGCCTCGGGGTCCCAAGACTTCCGCCGCCCCGGCCACATCTTCCCGCTCGTCGCCCGGCCCGGTGGGGTGCTGCGCCGCGCCGGTCACACCGAGGCGGGCTGCGACCTCGCCCGCCTGGCCGGGTTCACGCCCGCCGGGGTGATCTGTGAAATCATGAATGATTCCGGCGAGATGAGCCGTCTGCCCGACCTGCTGGCTTTCGGCGAGCGGCACTCCCTCTTGGTCGGCTCCATCGAGGCGCTGATCGCCTACCGCCTGGCGCACGACCCCTTTATGGCCCTGGTCGCCGGGGCGCGGCTGCCCACCGAGTACGGCGAGTTCCGGCTGGTGGGCTTCGAGGACACCCTCAGTGGGGCCGAACACGTCGCCCTGGTGATGGGCGAGGTGACGCCCGAGCCCCTGCTCGTGCGCGTCCACTCCGAATGCCTGACCGGCGACGCCTTCCACTCCCTGCGCTGCGACTGCGGCCCCCAGCGCGACGCGGCCATGCGCGCGATTGCCGGGGAGGGCCGGGGCGTCCTGATCTACCTGCGGCAGGAGGGGCGCGGCATCGGCCTGCTGAACAAGATTCGCGCCTACGAGTTACAAGACGGCGGCGCGGACACCGTCGAGGCGAACCTGCAACTCGGCTTTCCCGCCGACGCCCGCGACTTCGGCATCGGCGCGCAGATGCTGCACCTGCTGGGCGCCCGGAAGCTCCGCGTGCTCACCAACAACCCGCGTAAGCTGCACGCCCTCAGCGGCTTCGGCCTGGAGGTCGTGGAGCGCGTGCCCCTGCACGTGGGTCAGAACGCCCACAACAGGGCTTACCTCGCTGCCAAAGCCGGGAAACTCGGTCATCTGGGGAGCGAGGTCAGCACGGAAGCCCGGTAGCAACGAGGCTTTTCCCCCTCTCCCCTCGTGGGAGAGGGCCGGGGAGAGGGGGCGACGGGGGAACTGCGAACGCGAGCCGGCCGCACCAGTTCCCCTCCCCGCACATCCTCCGCATCCCAACTTGATCACCCATCCCCCCAGGAGTCCCCATGAACCGCACCGAGGCCAACCTGCTCGCCGCCGATCTCAAGTTCGCCGTCGTCTCCACCCGCTGGAACCACCTGATTGTGGACCGCCTCGTGGAGGGGGCCGAGCTGGCGTTCGTCCAGCACGGCGGCAAGACCGAGAACCTGGACCACTTCATCGTGCCCGGCTCGCACGAGATTCCACTCGTGGCCCGCAGGCTCGCGGAGACCGGGCGGTACGACGCGGTCGTGTGCCTGGGCGCCGTCATCCGGGGTGACACCGATCACTACGAGTTCGTGGCGGGCGGCGCGGCGAGCGGCATCCTGAATTCCTCGCTGCACACGGGCGTGCCCATCGCCTTCGGGGTGCTGACCACCGAGACGGTCGAGCAGGCCCTCAACCGCGCCGGGATCAAGGCCGGAAACAAGGGCGCGGAGGCGACCCTCGCCATGATCGAGACGGTGAACCTGCTGCGGCGGGTGGGCTGAGGGGGCAAAAGGGGAAGGCGGGGCCACTGCAACGCCCAGTCTTGGCCAGGCTGTCCGGGGTCGACCCCTCAGTCAGCTTCGCTGACAGCTCTCCTGAAGGGGAGCCAGGTTCCGCCTCGGCCCGCAGGGCCAGACTCACAGAGGGGCCTTGATTGTGCCACCCTGGCGACGTTGCGGTGGCCCTGAAGCGGAAGCCGCCTCACATCCACCCTCCCCGCCCCTTTGTTAAACTTCCCTGTTTGAACGGGGCCGTACGTGTCCCGACTGGGGGATACCGTGACAGCAGCGCAGCAACTTTCGGAGCAGGAACAGGTCTTTCCTGCCCCCATCAAAACGGTCGAGTCGGGCAGCCCCGCCGAACGCGCGGGCGTGCGACCCGGTGACCTGCTCCTCCGGGTGAATGGCGAACCCGTGACCGACGTGCTCGCCTACCGCTGGCGCCTCTCGCAGGGGCGGGCGACCCTGGAGATCAGCCGCCCGGTGGAGCGCCCCTCCGTCCTGAGCGGCGTGCTGGGCGTGGCGCAGGACCACCACCGCCTCGCCTACGACCCGGCGGCGCCGACCTTCACCTTCGACGTGGAGTGGGAGGACCCCGGCCTGGAGTTCGAGGAAGTCCTCTTCGACGGCATCAAGAAGTGCGCGAACAAGTGCGACTTCTGCTACGTCCACCAGATGCCCCGCGGCTTTCGCAAGAGCCTGTACATCATGGACGACGACTACCGCCTGTCGTTCCTGTACGGCTCCTTCGTGACGCTCACCAACCTGACGGAAGGGGACATCAACCGGATTCTCGACGAGAACCTCTCGCCCCTGTACGTCTCGGTCCACACGGCCAACCAGGACCTGCGCCAGGACCTGATGAAGTGGTGGAAGCTCAAGGTCAAGGACCCGCAGGCCGTGCAGATCAGGAGCATGATCGAGCGGCTGGAGCCCATCGACCTCTACACCCAGATTGTCCTCGTGCCGGGGCGCAACGACCGCGAGCACCTGGACGAGACGGTCGAGTACCTGAGCAGCCGCCCCAACGTAATCTCGGCGGCGGTCGTGCCCATCGGCCTGACCGGGCACCGCAAGAATCTGCCCGACGTGCGGACCTTCACCCGCGAGGAGGCGCAGGACACGCTGGCCCGGTTGAACCGCTGGCGCAAGCAGTTCCTGGCCGAGCGCGGCACCCGCTTCGTCTTCCCATCCGACGAGCTGTACCTGCTCGCGGGCGAACCCCTCCCCACCGAGGAGGAGTACGAGGGCTTCCCCATGCTGGAAAACGGCGTGGGCATGATCCGCGACTTCCTCACGGAGGGGCTGCCCGAGTTGCCCGCCGCCCTCCCCATCCCCCGCAAGGTGATCCTGGGCACCGGCCTGCTCTTCGCCGAGTCGCTCGACCGCGCCGTGGAACCTCTGCGCGGCATCGAGGGGCTGGAGATTGAGGTGAGGGCCGTCGAGAACAAGACCTTCGGGAGGGTCACCACGGTGGCGGGGTTGCTGACGGGCCGCTGCTTCCGCCACGCGGTGAAGCCGGGCGAGGCCGACCTCCTGATCGTTCCGCCGACCACCCTGCGCTACGGCACCGAACTCATGCTCGACGACACCAGCCTGACGGAGCTGCGAAACGAATTCCGCATGGACGTGCGGGCGGGCGGCGCAACGCTGGGGGAACTCGCCCGCGTGATCCTGGAGGGCGTGCGCTCCAGCGGCCACCAGTGGGGCATGAGTGCCCACGCGGTCAAGGAGGGGCGCGGGCAGGCGTAAGGTGCCTGTACCCCGGGCCTTTCCGGTTGTCTAACCGGATCGTATCCTCGCCGATTGTTCTTTTTTCACCAAGATGTAAAGCTCGACCATGTTGCGGGGATTCCGGGAGTTCATTCTGCGCGGCAACGTGGTCGACCTCGCGGTGGGTGTGGTGATCGGCGCCGCCTTCACCACGGTGGTGAATGCCTTTTCGAACGGCTTCATCAACCCGCTCATCAAGGCGATCACGGGGGGCGGGGCGAGGGTCGGCGGGACGTTCACCCTCAACGGGGCCGTTTTCGACTACGGCGCCTTTATCACGGCCATCATCAATTTCCTGATCGTGGCCGCCATCCTGTATTTCCTGGTGGTCACGCCGGTCAACCGGCTCAACGACTACTTCAAGCGGGAGGAAAAGCCCGCCGTGGCCGAGCCCAGCAACGAGGAGAAGCTGCTCGCCGAAATCCGGGATGAGTTGCGGCGGCGGCCCGGTTGAGGGGCGTTATCCTGCCCTTATGCCCATTCCTGCTTCCGAAATCTACGCCCGCACCTTCCAGTCGCACCGCGGCGCCCTGATGGACCTCTACGCCCAATTGCCCGATGAGCAGGGCGGGTTCTCCGCATGGGAGGGGGGCATGAGCTTCATCGGCCTGGCTGATCATCTGGCAGGCAGCAGCCAGATGTTTAGCGGCATGATTGCGGGTCAGGCCCCCGCACGTCCGGCGCCCGGGAGCGGCAGCACCACGCTTCAGGAGGCCCGGGACCGTCTCGCTGCCACCACCGAGAGTGCTGCCGAGGTCATGCGCGCCCTCACGCCCGAGGATCTCGCCCGCCGGGTGCCCGCCTTCGGGGGCCGCGAGATGCCCGTCTCGGCCCTCCTCGACGCCCTGATCGCCCATGAGGCGCACCACAAGGGCCAGGTGTGGTTGATGGCGCGCATGGTGGGCGTGAAGCCACCGATGTTCGTGAGGATGGGGTAGGAAGCGGTCAGCGGTTAGCAGTCAGAAAGAGAAGAGGGAGAGCCCGCCGCGCGCAGGCCCTCTCTCTCTTTCTTCTTTTGCTGAACGCTGACCACTAACCCCTAATTGACCATCTTCGTCTTGTTCGTCATGAAGTCCATCAGCACGTACTGGCCGATGTTGTACGGGGTCGTGAAGTAGGCCTTGCCCTTGGTCATTTCGGTCACGCGCCGGACGAAGCCCACGAGTTCGGGGTCGCGGGCGAGCATGAAGGTGTTGACCTGGATGCCGCTGCGGCGGCAGTTGGCGACCTCGCGCAGGGTGGCGCCCAGCACGTAGGGGTCCAGGCCGTAGGCATTCTTGTAGATGCGGCCGTCGGGCAGTGTGAGGGCCGAGGGCTTGCCGTCGGTGATCATCACGATCTGCTTCATGTCCTTGTTCTCGCGCTTCAGGAGCTGCTGCGCGAGCCGCAGGCCACCCGCCGTGTTCGTGTGGTACGGCCCGATCTGCGCCTGGGCGAGCTTGGAAACCGGCACCTCCTCGGCGAAGTCGTGGAACAGCACGAACTTGACGCTGTCGCCGGGGTACTGGGTGCGGATCAGGTGCGCCAGCGCCAGCGCGACCTGCTTGGCGGGCGTGAAGCGGTCCTCGCCGTACAGGATCATGGAGTGCGAGCAGTCCAGCAGCACGACCGTCGCCGCCGAGGAGTTGTACTCCGCCTGCCGGATCACGAGGTCGGACTCCTCCAGTTGGTCGAAGCCCTTGCCCATGATGTTGCCCAGCGTGGCGGTCGTGTCGAGGTTGAGGGTGTCGCCGAACTCGTAGTTCTTCAGCTCGCCGGTCATCTCGACGCCCGAGGCGTACTCGCGGGTGTCGTGGGCGCCCGCGCTGCTCTTGCCCAGGCCGCCCATCAGGTCACGCAGGCTCTTGTAGCCCAGGAAGTCGATGCTCTTGTCGGTGAGTTGGAACTTGGCCTCGCCGCTCTGTCCCTGGCCCCCTTGCCCCTCCCCGTCCTCGAACTCCTTGCGGATGAAGCCGTCCTGCTGGAGTTTGTCCATCAGGCGCTCGATCTGCTGGCCCAAACGGGTTTCCCGCACATCGTCCGCCCCCATCGCCTCGGCGAGCATGTCCTCGGGGATCATGCCGCGCTCGGCCAGGGCCTCCAGGATCGCGTCGAAGAGGTCGTCCATGGAGGGGCGCGCGTTGGGGTCGGGGTCGTAGGGGTCGTTCATGCCCTGGCCCAGCAGGGCTTCCTGAATCATCTGCATCAGCTCGCTGGAGTCGAGCTGGTCGAGTTCGCCCTCGAACTTGCTGTACCGCGTGACACGGGCCATAGGGGAAACCTCCGTACCCCAGCATGGCGCGGAAGGGGCGGCGCGTTTGTAACACCCAGCCCCGCTCGGTGCAAGCGCAGATGACGAGTACCCCCATCGGGGGTATGCCCCGCTTACCGTTTCCTCCCGGACCCTTTCTTTAACTGCCTTTAAGGAAACGGTTCCAGAAAGAGCTGTTCCTCACGGACTCTTTCGCTGCTTGAGGGGAAAAAGGCCCAGCTTCCCTGCCTTCATCTTCACACACTTTTCTCATCAGGGTAAGGGGTGTGTAAGAAACTCCTCTTTAAGCTGCCTCCAGTTGTCCGCCGACGCGGCAACGAGCCCGCGCCACGGTCTTTCCCCGAAGGAGTTGTTCGTGAAACCCCACCTGCCCATCCTGCTGCTCTCGCTGTCCGCCGCGGCCCTGGCCCAGGGAGCCTCCCCCCTGACGCTCAGCCTCTCGCAGGCCCTCGTCCAGGCGGTGACCGTGGCCGGGAAGACGACGGAAAAGCGCATTCCCGACTACGTGAAGGCGCGCCCCGGCGACGTGCTCGCCCAGACCCTTACGGCGCGCAACGTCTCGGCCCGCCCCCTTACCAACGTCGCGCTGCGGCTGCCCGTGCCCGCGGGCATGGTCTACCTCGCCCCCGACGGCCCCATGCCCGAGGGCGTGCGCACCGAATACTCCGTCGACGGCGGCAAGACCTTCGCCCCCGCGCCCCTGAAGAAGAAGGTCACGGTCACCGAGAACGGCCGGGCCGTCACCAAAGAGGTCGAGGTGCAGCCCAACGAGTACCAGGCCGTCCGCTGGACCATCGCCGCGCTGCCCGCCGGAACCGGGAAGACCCTGGGATTCCGCGTGCAGGTGAAGTAAGCCCTCAAGCCGCCCAGGGCACTCCGAGGCCCGAAGCAACCCACAAGGAGTAAGGCATGAACACCAATATGAAAGCTCTTGTTCTGATGGCGGCGCTGGCCGCTGGCGCCGCTTTCGCCGCGCCGTCCCCGAACACCACGAACACGGCGGCGGGAACGGCCATCACGAACACGGCGACCGCCACGTTCACTAACCCCGACACGACCGTCGGCGGCAATCTGAGCGTCACCTCCAACACCGTGACCACCACGGTACTCGCGCTGCCCGGTTTCGACGTGGTGTATGACGACGGCACGGCCGACGGCAACACGCTGGCGAACACCTCCAAGACGATCAGCAACGCGGTTCCCGGTCAGGTCGTGAAGACCGACTACGATTTCGTGAACACCGGCAACACCACGCTCACGGTGGTGCTGCGGGCCAACACCACGGGCAGCGCGTCGGGCGTGACTGTGCGCTACCTCGACGCCAGCGGTGTGGAGCTGACCGGCAAGAACAGCGACGGCTCCTACACCGTCACGCTCCCGGCGGGCAGTGGGGGCGTCATCAAGTTCACCCAGGAGCTCACGGTGCCTTCGGGCGCTCCGGCCAACACAGTCTACGGCGCCTCGCCGGAAGCCTCGGTCGTCGGGACAGGCACGGGGACGGGCCAGAACGGCGTCCCCACCGGCAGCACCCTGTACGAGGGCCAGACGGTCAGCGGCGGCGCCGTGGTGGCGACTCCCGCCCAGGGTGCCGACCTCCAGTTCGTCAAGGTGACGACGTTCCAGCCCAATCTGGTGGGCAGCCCGAACGTCTCCAGCCCCCCCAGCCCGGTCGCTCCCGACGGCAGCACCACGGCCACTCCCCCCGCCCTGAGCAACGTCGGCGTGCCCACGGTGGCCGACGGGACGCCCAACACGCCCAACCCGACCAACACGGTGACCGGCTACCCCTCCTACCCCAGCAACCCCAACGACCCGAGCGGTTCGGGCGGCACGCCCATCGTGCCCGACGTGCAGGGCAACGTGCAGATCGCCTACCCCAAGGCGGACCCCGATAACAACCCCGTCGCGCCCAACGCGGCGGGCCGGGTCAACGACCAGAACGGGACCGCCGACACCATCATCTTCACCAACGACCTGAAGAACAACGGTTCGAACGACGACACCGTGCAGCTCTTCCCGGCGGGTGCGGACGGCAAGCTGCTCGCGGGCACCACCTTCGACAGCACCACCCTCATCTTCACCCTGCCCGACGGCACCAAGGTCCGGTTCCTGGGACCGAACACCAACACGCCCATCCCGGTCGCGTCGGGGGCCACGTACCCCACCGTGACTGCCCCGGCGGGCAAGACGGTGATCTACCGCACCGAGGTCACCCAGCCCGACGGCTCGGACGCCGCCCTGATCAACTCGACGACCCTCGTGATCGGCGCCGACTCGCTGAACGACGCGGACGTTATGGCGGATGCCACCACCCGCGACATCATCGTGCCTGCCGCCGCGCAGTTCGGGGACAGCACCCCGGGCACCCTGGGCGCCGTGCCGACCCCGGGGATCACCCAGCGGGTGGACCCCAGCGCCAACACCTCGCTGAACACCGACACGACGAACACCGCTGACAACGTGGCGGTCTTCCCGATGGACGTTGCCAACATGGGCGCCTACAACGACAGCTACGCGCTGACCGCCGCCGTCCCCGGCCTGCCCTCGGGGGCAACGATCACCTACGTCGATTCCAGCGGGACGGCGCTGCCGACCAACGGCACCGGCAACTTCGTCACGCCGGTCGTCAAGGCCGGGCAGGAAATCAAGGTCTACGCCGTCATCACGGTGCCGACCGGCACGGCGGCGGGCAACTACACGGTCAGCCAGACGGCGGTGGGCAACTACAGCACCATCACCATGTCCGACCTCAACGACGTGATCAAGGTCGGCGCAGTCGGCGGGGTCGCGGTCGCCAAGTTCGTGTGGGACGGCAAGACCGCCGTGGGCAGCACGCCGCAAAACGGCATCGACAACCCGGTGAACTTCACCGCCAACAACACGGCGGCGCTGCCGAACGGCAACATCATCTACCAGATCATTGCCAAGAACAACTACAACGCGACCGTGGGCGGCTTCTTCCTGAAGGACTCCGTGCCCGGCAACACCACCTTCGTGTCCGTCTCGGGTAGCGGTACCGGCACGCTGATCTACAGCACCGACGGCACGACCTGGGGCACCAGCGCGCCGACCAGCGGGACCGACTTCTACGTGGCGACCGACGATGCGGCCACGGCGGGCTATCAGCCCGGTGGTCTGGCCTCCGGCGCCACCCTCACCATGAACTTCACCGTCAAGGTCAAGTAAGTCCTTCCCGGCGCACCCTGCGACTTTGCGGGGTGCGCCCCCTTCACAACAGCAGATTCTTCTTTTTTCCGCGCATTTGAGCGCTCCGATTCTTTCCCATCCCGTTTCCGCCCGAGGAGCCTTCTCTTGAAACACGTTCCCCTCGCCCTGCTCCTGCCCGGCCTGCTGGTGGCCGCCGTCTCCCTAGGAGCGCAGGCCCAGACGGTCCCGACCGGCACGCCCGCCGGAACCCAGATCACCAACCAGGCGACCGCCACCTTCGACCCCGCCCTGCCCGGCGGCCCCACGAGCGCCGTGTCCAACATCGTCAGCACGGTCGTGCAGGCGGTGTGCGCCGTCAGCGTGGCGCCGAACGGCACCGTGCAGGCCCCCGGACAGACGGCGAACCTGCTCCCGGGCGAGAGCGCCGTCTTCCGCTACACCGTCGTGAACAGTGGCAACGACCGCTTCACCCTGCCGCTCGCGGCCCGGACGGAGGGGGGTAGCACCTTCGCCCCCAGCCTGCGCGTGGTACTGGACGCCAATGGGAACGGTGCCCTAGACGCTGGCGAGGGTGAGGTCAACGCGGTGACGCTCGGGGCGGGCGAGAGCGCCAGCGTGCTCCTCGTCGTGGGGACCGGGGTGGGCGACCGCAACGATGCCCTCGTCAACCTCGTGGCGAGCTGCGGCGGGGGACAGGAGGACGCGGACAACGTGAGCCGCGTCCATGTCGGCCCGCCGCCCGTGCTGACCGCGCAGAAGAGCTTCAGCCCGGCCCTGGTCCGCCCCGGCACGGAGACGACCGTGACCGTCACGGCCCGGAACACCGGCCAGGGCGAGAGCCGCGAGGTGATCCTCACCGACCCGCTCGCGGATCAGGCCGCTCAGGGCCTGCTCTTCGTGCCCGCCAGCGCGGCGGCGACGGCGGGAGTAATCGAATACACCGCCGACGGCCTGACCTGGGGCACCGTGGAACCGGCCCAGGTGCGCGGGGTACGGGTGCGGGGGGCGACCCTCGCGCCGGGGGCCGAGCTGGCCCTCACCTTCCGCATGCGGGCGACCGGGGCGGCGGAGAACCACATCATCCCCAACGTCGCCACGGCGGTGACCGGCGGGCAGAGCGTCCAGGCGGGCGCCAGCGCGGACGTGCGCTACCAGCCCGGGGTGGCCCTCGGCCCCGTCGGCACGCCCGAGGCCCCCGAGAACACGCCCGCCGACACGCAGTCGAGGCCTTTCGCGGTCGTCGGCCAGCAGGTGTGCTTCGACCACACCCTGGAGAACACCGGGGACGTGCGCGACCTCTTCACCGTCACCGCGACGTATCCCCAGGGGGGCGCGCGGGCCCAGTTCCTCGGGGCGGACGGTGGGCCGCTCGTGCAGCCCGTGGCGCTCGACCCCGCCGGGACGGCCCTGATCCGCGTGTGCTACGACGCCGCGCAGACCGGGCCGCTGGAGGCCCTGCTGACCGCGACGGGGGCGCGCGGCACGAGCAACACCACCCGCGACCGGGTCGGCGCGGTCGAGGCCGGGCTCCCCGAACTCGTCAAGACGGTCTCGCCGGACCCCACGAAGACCGTCGCGGCGGGGGAGGCGCTGACCTACACCCTGAAGGTCCGCAACCCGTACACCCACGCCCTGACCAGCCTCCGGGTGAGTGACCCCCTGCCCGCCCACGTGGACTTCGTCTCCGCGTCGGACGGCGGCGCCGTGAGCGGCCAGCCGGGGGCGCAGGTCGTGGAGTGGGCGGTGGACACCCTCGCCCCCGGGGAGACGCGCGCCGTCACCGTGACGGCCCGGGTCAGTTCCCGCGCGGTGGACGGCGAGGCGCTGAGAAACGTCTTCAACCTCGTCTCGACCGAGCTGCCCACGCCCCTCCCCAGCAACGAGGTGAGCAGCCCGGTCTGGAGCGCCGCGCTGCGGGTGACGAAGGCGGTCAGCAGCACGCAGGTCACGCCCGGCGACCGCCTGACGTACACCCTGGGAATTCACAACCTCTCGGCCACGACCGCCATCGAGCAGGCTGTCGTCACCGACACGCCCGCCCCGGGCCTGAGCTACCTGCCGGGCACGAGCACCCTGGGCGGGAAGCCCCTCCCCGACCCCACGATCACGAACGGGGTGCTGCGCTGGGAGATCGGGAGCCTGCCCGCGAACGGGGGCGCCGAGGTGACCTACCAGACCCGCGTGACGCCGGGGGCGACCGGGGACCTGCTCAACCGGGTGGAGGTCGCGGGCATGGGGGCGGGCGGGGTGGCCCGGGCCATCGCCAGCAACGTCGCCACCGCCGTCACGCGCGTGAACCTGCTCGCCTTCGCCCCGCTGGGCGAGATCCTGGGCACCGTCTTCGTGGACCGCAACCGCAACGGCCTGTTCGACCCGGGGCTGGATACGCCGGTCGAGCGGGCCCGCGTGCTGCTCGCGGGGGGGCGCCTCGCCCTGACCGACGCGGCCGGGCGCTACCACTTCGCGGGGGTGGCCTTCGGCACCCAGGCCCTGCGGCTGGACCCCAACACCACGTCCTACCTCCCCCTGAACGTGCCGCAGGACGGCGGGCTGGGCGGCACCCGCACCGTGCAGGTGCGCGGCCTGACGGGCGTGGACTTCCCGCTCGCCCCGCTGGGCGGGGACATCGCCGCCACCCGGCGCACCACCCTGACGGTGGGCGGGCTGCGCGTCGAGAAGAGCGTGCGGGTCGGGGCGGGGAGCTGTGTGGTGACCCTGCGCCTGACTACGCCCGCGCCCCTCCCCGGCCTCGACCTGGAAGACCCCCTGCCCCCGGGCGCGACCCTGCAAGAAGGCCGTAATACCTTCGGCGGCAGCCTGAAGGCCGGGGAGACGACCCTGATCTACCGCTTCGCCTTCACGGGTGAGCCGGGGGCGGCTGTGACCGATCCGGTCGTCCAGTGGAGAAACTGACGTGAACGCACGCTTCAACCGAACCCTCGCCGTCCTGACGGCCCTGCTGCTGGCGGGTCCGGCGGGCGCGCGGGACGCCGAGCCGCCGCCCTCCCCGGCGGACGTGGCGGCCCCCCAGCAGCGCACCAGCACCGTCCTGCTCCCCTTCGACGCCCCCACCCAGGCCCGCGAGCTGGTGATCGCGCACACCGTCCCCGCCGGGGCGACCTACGTGCCCGGGAGCGCTCGGCTGGACGACCAGCCCATCCCCGACCCCCTGCGCGGGCCGGGCGGGACCCTGTACTGGGTCGTCCCCGGGCAGCCGCGCGGGGTGCTGACCTATGACCTCGCGCACACCGCCCCGCTCGGGGAGCTGGCCCGGCCCTCGCTGCTCGCCCGCCTCGCCGGGAACCGCAGCGAGACGCTGATGGGCCGGATCGACGAGGCCGACCTGGGGGCCGCCCGGCCCCTCGCCGCCGAGACCGCCGCGGAGAACCCCGGGGCGATCAGGCTGCCCCTGGCCGGGAGCGTCATCCGGCTGCGCGACCGCATCAACGTGGTCGTGGAGGTGCCGCAGGGGGAGCGCCCGGCCCTGACGGTGAACGGCGCCCCCGTGGGCGAGGACCGCCTGGGCACCGAGGTCCAGGACGGCACGCGCGGGGTCCAGCGCCTCACCTACGTGGGTGTGCCGCTAAAAACCGGCCCGAACGTGCTGCGGGTGGGGGCGGAGGAGGTGCGCGTCACGCTCGCGGGCGGCACCGCCCGGGTGGAGGTGACCCCCGAGAGCCTGGTCGCGGACGGCAGCACGCCGCTGCGCCTGAAAATTCGCACCCTCGACGCCTTCGGCACGCCCTCCGGGCAGTCCAGCCTGACCCTGCGCTCCAGCCTGGAGCCCCGCACGCCCGACGCCCTCCCGGGCGAGGCGGGCTACCAGGTCCGGCTGGAGAACGGCGAGGGCGTCCTCGAACTCCAGCCCCAGAGCACGCCGGGGGTCCTGCGCCTGGACGTGCTCCAGGGCGACGAGGTCCAGACCTGGCGCCTCGAGGTCACCCCCGACCGCAGCCGCGTGGGCGTCGGCGTGCTGAGCGCGACCCTCGGTCTGGACGGCCACCTGGACGCGAGCGACCTCACCTGGCAGGCGCGCGGCTACGTCGAAACGCCGGTCGGCGAGGGCAAGCTGTACGCCGCCGCCGACAAGGACGGCCTGCCCGGAACGGACAACCCGGGCGTCCGCGCCCCGGTCTACGGGGACGCGAGCACCGAGGAGACGCCGCTGCAGGGCATCGACCCCATCGCCGCCGTCTACGACCACCCCGCCTTCCGGGCGGCCTACCGCAATTCGGCGCTGCCGATCAGCGTCCTGCCGGTGGGCGAGCAGCTCACGGCCCTGACGGTGACGACGAAGAGCAACCCCACCGTCTCCGCCTTCGTGGCGGCGGTGCCGGGCGACCGCGTCTCGGGAACGGAGATCGTCCCGAACGGCACCCGCGTCCTGCGCCTGCCGGACGGCGGCCTGGTGGACAGCAGCGAGACGCTGGAGGTCGTGACCCGCGAGCGCGGGACCGGCAAGGAGCTGGGGCGCCGGACCCTGGTGCGGAACGTGGACTACACCGCCGACTACCCCACGGGGATCGTCACGCTGGTGCGGGCGCTCGACCGGGTGGACGAGAACTTCGATGACGTGCGGGTGCTCGCCTCCTACCGCCTGGTGGGGAAGACTGCCGGGCGCAGCCTCGCCTCCGGGGCGCAGGTTCAGCAGCAGGGGGACGGCTACAGCGTCGGCGCGGCGGTGGTCAATCTCGACGGCCGGACGACCTTCGGCGTGCGCGGCACCGTTGACAACGGCCCCACCCGCGTGGACACCCGCCTCGCCTACTCCGGCGGGATGCAGGCGAGCGCGGACCTCCAGACCCGCATCGGGAACGGCCCCGCCTCCTTCCGGGTGCGTTACCAGGACGCGGGGTACGCGGGCCTCGCCCCCTTCGCCGTCGGGCTGAGTGTGGGCGGCACCTACTCCGCCCCGCTCGGCACGAACCTGAACGCCACCCTCGACGGCGAGTACCACCGCACCCCGACGGCCACGGGCGGCAGCGTCACCGCCCGCGCCGACTCCCGCTTCGGCCCCTTCGGTGTGGGCGGCGGCCTGAAGTACGCCTTCGGCGATACCGCCGGGCTGGGGGCCGTCCTGAGCGCCGGGTATCACCAGAAGCCCCTCGACGTGGACGTGACCCACACCCAGCCCCTGAGCGGGAACCTCGACACCACCACCACCTTCAATGTCCGCTACCGGCTGACCGACCGGGTCACCCTGGGCCTGAGGGACGAGATCACCTGGGGCAAGAGCCAGGCGGCGGTCCTGACCCTCGACACCACCCTGGGCCGCACGAACTACGCCGTGGGGTACGAACTGCCCACCGCGAGCGGGGCGGGGAACCGGGCCCGCTTCGGGGTGTCCACCACCCTGCCGCTGGGTGACCGCACCACCCTGGGCCTGCGCGGCAGCGCCCTCTACGACGTGGGGGCGGGGCAGGCCGAACTCGCGGGCGGCGCCGACCTGAACTACAAGGCCGAGACGTTCAGCGTCGCGGGCGGCCTCGACCTCACGCTCAAGGGGGGGCAGGTCAGTGCCGTGCTGCGCGGCGGGATCACCGGCAGCGTCACGCCCGACCTCACCCTGACCGCCGACGGCCTGGCCGCCTTCGGGGCGGATGGGGACGGCCAGCGCCTCGCCCTGGGGTACGCCTACCGGAACCGGACCGTCAGCAGCCTGGGCTACGCCCGCCTGGTGCGCGGCACCCTGGCGGGGGGCAACCCCGAGTTCAGCACCGGCCTGAGTGCCGAGTACCGCCAGCCAGCCTGGGCCGCGCGCGCCGGGCTCGACACCCGCACCCTGCTGAACGACCCCGGCAGCTTCACCGCGCAGGCTTCCCTGGGAGGTACGGCGTACCTCACCGACCGCTTCGGGGT
Organism: Deinococcus aerius; assembly: GCF_002897375.1. Classification (NCBI taxonomy): domain Bacteria; kingdom Thermotogati; phylum Deinococcota; class Deinococci; order Deinococcales; family Deinococcaceae; genus Deinococcus; species Deinococcus aerius. The sequence goes on from NZ_BFAG01000006.1 coordinate 224,905, forward strand.
GGGGGCCTGGGGCCGCCTGCTCACCCAGCCCTCGACGGACACCACGCTGCTCGGGTACGGCCTGGAGGCCAGCGTCCGCGCCCTGCCGGGGACCTGGCTGACCGCCGGGTACAACTTCAAGGGGTTCGAGGGCCTGCCGAGCGCGGGCCTGTACACAAAGCAGGGCGCTTACCTGCGGCTGGATCTGACGGTGGACGAGACGGCGGGCCGCCGATGAGCCCGGCGGGAAGGACCGGTATCCGGCGGCCTGCCGCCCGGCACAACGAGGAAGGATCATGAGTCGAATTTCGTATCAGAGGGTGAAAAACGGCCTCCTGCGCGGCGGAACGGCCGCCCTTGCCCTAGTCGGTCTGGGGGCTCTCCAGACAGCGGCAGCGGCGGCGCTCGACTGCAACACGATTTACGCGTCGGTCGGGACGAACGCGGCCCGTGCCGGGGTGGGTAGTTACCTCGCCACCCTCAGTACCGGGGGCGTCCTCGGCAACGCCGTTCAGTTGCCCGCCAGCGTGGACCAGACGAGCACCACCAACGGTGGCGTGAGCGGCCGCAGCGTCACGGCCGGTTTCGGCGTTGACCCGGTGAATAAGCGTATCTACTACGTGGACGGTTACGGCGGGACGGGGTACAACACCGCCAAATACGCCCGCCTCTATTCCTACGATGGCACGACCTTTACCCGGCTGACCGTGGACGCGTCGGGGGCGCCGGTCTTCTCCAATCCCACGACCGAACACCAGGCGGGCGTGGACGAGGCGGGGACTCTCTGGGCGACCGACTGGGCCGCGCCGAGTGATGTCTACCAGTATTCGGGCGGGACCGTGACCCGCTATCTCAATGCCATCGCGGCCCCCACCGCCGCCGGGGACGCGACCGAGTGGAACTCTCTTCAAGACGGTGACATGGCGTTCGACGGGGTTTTTGACGGGGTGGGCCAGGGCCGGATGTGGTTCGTCTCGTCCACCACAACGAATATCGTCATCTACATGGTGACCCGGACGAGCGCCACGGCGTTTCAGGCGAAGAAGGTCGCGTCCTTCGCGCCGACAGCGGGCGTGATCTCGGCCGCGGCGAACTGGGTGACCGGCGCCGCCTTCGGTCCCGACGGCCTGCTCTACATCTCCACCTCCGGCAGTGACCTGTACAAGTACAACACCGTCGCTGGCACTCTTGCCGTGGCGAAGGATGGCGTAGCCGCCGTGAGCGGCCAGAGCGCCATCACCGACCTCGGCTCGTGCTCCTACCCCAAACCCGACCTCGCGGTGACCAAGACGCACAGCGGTTCCTTCCAGGTCTGGCAGGCGGGGAGCTACACCCTCACGGTGACGAACAACGGGCAGTTCTCCACCTCCCTGCCCATCCTCCTCAAGGACGCACTGCCCAGCGGCATGACCTTTGCGGGCGCCACGTCGAGCGATGGCAGCGTGACCGGCCCTGCGGCGGGCACGTCCGGTACCGTCAGCCTCACCTTCACCCCCACGACCCCGATCAAGCCGGGCGAGAGCCGCACCGTTACCCTGACCGTCAACGTCGCCGCGAACGCCACGACATCCACCAACTACGTCTCGGTCGGCGGGGGCGGCGACTCCTACAGCGGTGGGGCGGCCCCCACGCCCGGCTCGACCTGCACCTCGCACTGTGCCAGCGACCCCACCACAGTCCTGCCCCCCGTCCCCGCGACGATCAGCCAAGCCTTCAGTCCGGCAAGCGTGGCGCTGGGCGGCACCAGCACCCTCACCTTCACGGTGACCAACCCGAACGCGGGCGGTGCCCTCACCGCCCTGAACTTCACCGACACCCTCACGGGCATGAGCGTGGCGAGCACGACCCTGGGGGGCACCTGCGCCTCGGTGACGAGCAACCCGGCCCTGACCGTCGGGGCCACCACCCTGAACCTGACTATTCCCAGCCTCGCGGCCAGTGCCAACTGCACCATCACCGTGCAGGTCAAGGGCACGCAGATCGGCGTGAACCCCAACGCGACGAGCGGGGTGACCTCGGCTCAGACGCCCACGCCCGGTGCCACGTCGAACACGGCCAACCTGACCGTCACGCCCCTGGCCCCCACGGTGGGCAAGAGCTTCGCCCCGGCCAGCGTGCTCCAGGGCACAGCCACCCAGCTCACCATCACGGTGACCAATCCCAACGCCGCGGCGGCGACCTCCTTTACCCTGACCGACGACATCGCGGGCACCACGGGGGTCACGGGCCTGACGATCACCGCCGTGAGCAGCGATACCTGCAAGGGCAGCGGCACGGTCACGACCGCGTCCGGCAAGTACGTCCTCACGGGGGGCACCCTGCCCGCCGCCGGGTGCTCCATCGTGTTGACGGTGCAGGTGCCGTCCTCGGCAGCCGTGGGGAGCAAGACGAATACCATCGTCGGCTCGACGGTGGCGGGCTCTATCAACAATCAATCATGGCCCACCCCGGCGAATGCCACGGCCAGCCTCACGGTGGTGGCCGCCGCCGACCTCACCGTGACGAAGACCGGACCCGCCTATGCCAAGCCGGGAACGGACGTGACCTACACCATCACCGTCAAGAACAACAGCACGGCCAACTCCGCGAACAACGTGACGGTCACGGACACCCTTCCGGCCACCATGACGTTCAAGACCAGCAGCCCAGCGGCGACGGCGAGCGGGCAGACGCTGAATTGGGGAGCGGTGCCCCTGGCGGCGAACGGCACCCTGACCTACACGGTGACCGTCACCCTGCCCGACGCGGCGACCCTGGAGGCGAACCCGGCGGCCCGCACCCTGACGAACAACGTGTCGGCCAGCAGCGCCAACGACCCGGACACCACGAACAACGCGGCCTCGGCCACGACGAACATGGTGTACTCCAAGCTGACCAAGACGGTGCGCAACGTGACGAGGAACGCGGCCGTCGGCACCGGGGGGAGCGGGTCGCCCGGCGAGGTGCTGGAATACTGCATCGCGTTCGGCAACTACGGCGGCATCACCCTCGCCAACTACACCGTGAGTGACGGCGTGCCCCCCAACACGACCTACGTGACGGGCAGCGCGGGAGTGACACCTGCGGTCACCTTCCCCGGAATCACCCCCTCCTTCAACGGCGCCGCGACGACCTGGAACGACGGCACCACCACCCGGGCCGTGAACGGGGTGGTCACGGCGAACGTGGGCAGCCTGACCTCCGGGACACAGGGCCAGATGTGCTTCGGGGCCACCATTCGCTGATCGCCCGCGCCCCATCCTCCCCGGACAGGTTCCCGCACGGGGCCTGTCTTGCGCTTGCCGGGCGCCGCGTACAATCCCCTGCGTGTCCCCCCACACCCGCGGCCTCCTGCTTCTCGTCCTAGTGACCGCCCTGTGGGGCAGCACCTTCGCCGTCGTGAAGGAGCTGGGGGAAGAGTTGCCCCCCCCAGTGCTGATCGCCTGGCGCTTCCTGATCGCCACCCTGGCCCTGCTGCCCGCGCTGGCCCTCTCCCGGGCGGCGGGGGCAAGGCCTTCCGCGCCCGGGCGTCCCCTCTGGCGCGACGGCCTGGTCCTGGGTGCCTGGCTCATCGCCGGGTACGGCACCCAGACCATCGCCCTGCAAACGACCGGGGCGAATCGGGCGGCCTTTTTCACGGCGCTCAGCGTGGTCCTGGTGCCGCTGTGGCTCGCGCTGGCGCAGCGACGCCCCCTGCCGCTCGCCCTGTGGCTCGCCCTGCCGCTGGCGGTCGCCGGGCTGGCGTTCCTCTCGTGGGAGGGCGGCGCGCTCGTGGTGGGGGACGCCTGGGCGCTCGCCTGCGCGGTCACGTACGCGGGGTTCATCGTCGCGCTGGAGGGCACCGCCGCCCGGCACGAGGCGCTGCGCTTCACCCTCGCCCAGCTTGTGGCCGTGACCCTGTTCGCGTGGATCTGGGCGGCGTTGTCCACCCCGGGGCAACTCTGGCCCCCCGCCCCCGCCTGGGGACCGCTGCTGTACCTGGGCGTGGCCGCCACCGCCGTCACCACCCTGCTCCAAACGGTGGGGCAGCGTGCCGTCAGCGCGGCCGAGGCCAGCCTGATCTACACGCTGGAGCCGGTCGCCGCCGCCGTCTTCAGCTTCCTGCTGATCGGCGAGCGCATCGGCCTGCGCGGGGCGCTGGGCGGGCTGCTGGTGGTGGGGGCCACGCTCCTGAGCCAGCGGGCCGGGCAGGCGCCGCACCCGGAAACGCCCGCGCCCCAGGTGGAGGGCCGACCGTCCTGAGATTCGCGCCTACCGGGTCTGGTCGGGCACGAGCAGCGTCCGCAGGGCGGGGCTCGCCCCCCACACCCGCCGCAGACTGCCCTTGAGCACCGAGTTGTTGACCGCCGTGTACACCACCGGGGGGAGGCTGGTGGAGGGGTAGACGCCGGTGCGGCCCTGCCCCCCCACCCGCACCTCGATGGGAAAGCCCAGGGTGAGCGTCGCCACGAGCAGGCCCCCGAGGGCGAAGCCGCCCAGCGCTCCCGCGCCCGCCGACCACGGGCCGACCAGGGACTCGCGCACCAGGCGCCGGGTCACCACGGCCAGGACCAGCCCCAGCAGCAGCGCGAGGACGGCGGCGGCGACGGCGCCCCGGGCGAGCAGGCTCGCCAGGAAACAGACCGCCACGCCGCCCAGGCCCCACACCAGCCCCGACAGACCCCGCCGCGCGCCCAGCGCGGTCACCACGGCCCACACGGTCACGAGCAGGGCATCGAACCAGGTGATCACGCGGGGCAGTCTATCGCCCGAACTCTGACAGAACTCCTGCCGACGCCCGGCGGGACGCGGGGAAAGCCCGATGGTGGGGAGGGCTGCCGTCTTCGGCCCACACCTGGCTAGACTGGGCGCATGATTCGTGTCCTCCTCGTCGATGACCACGCCCTGTTCCGCCAGGGCCTGCGGAGCCTGCTGGAGTCCGAGGGGATGCGGGTGATCGGCGAGGCGGCCAACGGGCGCGAGGCGATCCGCTACGCCGCCGAGACCCACCCCGACGTGATCCTCATGGACATCCAGATGCCCGAACTCGACGGGGTCAAGGCCACCCAGAGCATCCTGGAGATCGACCCGGGGGCCAGGGTCATCATGATCACCATGTACCGCCAGGACCGCTACGTGTTCGAGGCCGTCAAGGCCGGGGCGCGGGGTTACGTCCTCAAGGACGCCGACGCCGCCACCCTGATCGACGCGATCCGGCGGGTGGCGGCGGGCGAGGCGCTGCTCGACGCCGACATGGCCCAGAACGTCCTCGACGACTTCCGAGACAAGCGCGAGGAGCTGCCCAGCGAGAAGCACGCCGACCTCAACGAGCGCGAGACGATGATCCTCAAGCTGCTCGCCCAGGGGTTTTCCAACCAGGACATCGCGCTGCGGCTCGACATCAGCGAGAAGACGGTCCGCAACCGGCTGTCGGAGATTTTCACCAAGCTGCAACTGAATAACCGCACCCAGGCGGCCCTCTACGCGATCCGCGAGGGCATCGCCAATCTGGAATAGGGGAGACGCCGACCAGTCTTAATGCCCAAGTCCCGCTCCCGACCCGGCAGACCCGCCGCCTCCCCCGTCACCTTCCGGGCGGGATGCGGTCGGGAGTGGAACCTCGTTTCTCCCGAAGCCGACCTCGCGTACACCGAGCAGGCCTTTCCCGAATGCCCCGCCTGCCCGCACCGGGTCGAGCCGGAGGGCACCCTGCCCTTCTGCACCCTGCGCCCCGTCGGCGCGGCCCATCCCTTCGCGGCGCTGGCGGCCCTAGACTTGCCCGAGTGAATTCCCAATTCGATCTGGCGGCTGAACTGCGCGCCCACGGCTACGCGGGCGAGGTCGGCGTCCTCATCACGGACCTCGCGGGCCGGGGGCTGTACGCCCTGAATTCCGGGCGGGTCTTCCCGGCGGCCAGCACGATCAAGGTGCCCCTGCTGGTGCGGGCACTCCAGGAGGCGCAAGCGGGCCGCCTGGACCTGCGCGAGCGGGTGACGGTGCGGGAGGAGGACCGGGCGGGCGGCTCGGGCATCCTGCACGAGTTCGGCCCCGGGCTGACCCCCACCTGGGAGGACCTGCTCACCCTGATGATCGTGGTGAGCGACAACACGGCGACCAACCTCGTGATCGATCGGCTGGGCGTGGAATGCGTCAATGGGTGGCTGGACGGGCTGGGGCTGGGGGGGACGAGGCTGGTGGGCAAACTCCAGCTTCCCCCCGAGCGGCAGAACGAGGCGCAGCGCCGGGGCGAGCGCAACCGGACGGCGGCACGGGACCAGGTGAATGTGCTGGGAAGGCTCGCGCGCGGCGAGTTGCTGGACCCCGCCCACACGGCCCTGGCCCTCTCTATCCTGTCGCGCCAGCAGCTCCGGGACATCCTGGGGCGGCATGTGCCGCGGAGTGCGGACGGCGAACTCCTCTACCGGGTCGCCAGCAAGAGCGGGGAGCTGCCCGGCGTTCACCACGACGTGGGGCTGCTGTTCACCCCGCGCCCGCTCGTGGTCGCCGTGCTGTCCGAGGGGGGGCTTGACCCGCGCGAACATCCCGAGAACCGGGACGTGACCCTGCTCGCGCGGCTCATCTGGCCCCTGCTGGCGGCGCTGGGCGGTGTCCTCGCGTCCGGGGTCCCGGGGGACATTTAACCGCTCGGTCAGGCGCATAGTGACGGTGCGGAAGTCCGGGGTTTTTTGCTGTACAGCACGGTCGGGGGCGGCTTTGGGCGCGTGCTATGCTGGGCCGCATCCGGCCGCCCGAGCGGGCACTTCAAGCGCGAGGAGTTAAGGAACGTGGAGAGAAACGACGCTGTCATGCCCTGGGTCGCCATCGTGTGCGCGGCCATTATGTGGATCATCCTGCTGTTCCTGTTCAACAAGGAGACGGCGCCCGAGCCCGTGGCGGTGGACCCCGCCGTGGCGGCCAGGATCAGCCAGGAGTGGCCGACCCTGGGTAAGCAGGTGTATACGACCGCCGGGTGCATCGGCTGTCACGGGGCGGAAGGTCAGGGTGGCGCGGGTGCCAAGCTCGCCGGGGACGAGAAGATCGTCAAGGACCCGGTGTACGTCCACACCATCATCACCAAGGGCAAGGGGCAGATGCCCGCCTTCCCGCAGCTCAAGGAAGAGGAAATCTACGCGGTCGCCAACTACGTGCTGCACTCCTTCGGCAACAACGTCGAGGAACCCCTGACCCCCGCGATGGTGGCCGCCGCGCAGACGAAGGTGGACCCGGCGGTGCTGAAGAACCGCTCGCGCTTCGTGCCCGAGGACATCAAGCTGCCGGAGATCTTCCTGGCGACCTTCATCATGGTCCTGCTGACCTACGGCCTGATCGGCCTGTACAGCGTCTGGACCGAGGGCGTGGAGCTGCATCCCGGCATCCACAAGGTGCGCTCGACCCCGGTGGCGACGCTCGCCATGGTCGTGACCCTGGGGCTGAGCCTGCTGTTCAGCGTGCTGTTCGTGCGCCAGATGGTCGCCGACTACGCGGCCTGGGCCAACAAGGAGATGCCCAACGTGGCGATGGAGGGCTTCTACGCCGCGATGATCCTGCTCACCCTGGCGGTCGCCGTCGGCCTGTACAAGAAGTTCTTCATGGACGGCGAGGTACTCGTCGAGGACGCGAGCGGCGAGTTCCCCTGGTAATCGCCGCGGGCGACCAGCCAATTCACGGAGGCTTTGAACGATGACCCGGTACAAGAGACAGGACCCTGAGATCACCCGCCGCAAGTTCATCAACGTGGCGATGGGCACGACCGCGGCGGTGGGGGGCGTGAGCCTGCTGAGTACGCTCGGCGCCGCCAACCCCGTCTTCCGCCTCACCGCCAACAAGATGCCGCCGCAGGCCGGGGACATCCTGGTGCATGCCCAGGAGAGCAAGGAGGGGCAGCCCATCCGCATCGCCGACCTGGGGCCGCAGCTCGTGCGCGCCTGGCCGCAGGGCAAGGACGAGAACGGCGACCCCGTCATCCGCAAGGGTGACCCCAACAACATCCTCGCGCTCTACCGCTTCCCGAAGGGCCAGCTCGTGGCGCCGACCAACCTGGACGCCACCATCGACGGCGAGACGGTCGCGTACAGTGACATCTGCACGCACGCGGGCTGCTCGGTCGGGGACAGCGACATCAACGCCGGGGAGATGAAGTGCCCCTGTCACTCGGGGCAGTACGACCCCAAGCGGGGGTGCATCGTGATCGGCGGCCCGCCTCCGCGTCCGCTGGCACAGTTGCCGATCAAGCTGGAGGGTGACAATCTGGTGGTGACGGGCTTCTTCCTGACGTACCCCTACCCGTACACGAACGAGAACGAGTGGGAAAGCATCAAGAAGGAAGTGGAGGCGCAGCGCACATGAACCAGTGGCTCGACGAACGTTTGCACATCTCGCGCCTGAACGACAAGTTCCTGCGCAAGGCCTTTCCGGTCCACCACTCCTTCTTCCTGGGGGAGATCACGCTCTTCAGCCTGATCATCCTGATCCTGACGGGCATCCTGCTCGCCCTCTCCTACGAGCCGAGCAATTCCATGGTGGTGAACTCCTTTGACCCGGGCACGGCGGACAAGCCGAACCTGATCCCGGCGGCCTACCACTCGGCCCTGAAGATCAACGCGATGCCCTTCGGGGACATGCTGCGCCGGATTCACCACTGGACCGCGAACATCATGGTCGCGGCGGCGGTCATTCACATGATGCGCGTCTACTTCACGGGGGCGTACAAGAAGCCGCGCGAGATCAACTGGTGGGTCGGCATGCTGCTGCTGATCTTCACCGCGTTCACCGCCGTGACCGGCTACGCGCTGCCCTACGACAACTACGCCTACAACACCCTCAAGGTGATCTACTCCATCGCGGCCTCGCTCCCCTGGGTGGGTGAGTGGGTCTCGCAGGCGGCGTTCGCAGGCAAGTTCCCGGGCGACGGCCTGATCCCGCGCGTGTACGGCTACCACATCATGCTGCTGCCCGGCATCCTGCTGGCGCTGACGGCCGCGCACATGCTAATCATGATCAAGCAGAAGCACACCCAGCCGCAGTACGCCAAGCGCATCGCCTACAAGAAGATCGTGGGCGTGCCGCTGATGACCCAGCAGACGCCCATCATGCTGGCGCTGACGCTGCTCTTTGCGGGCATCGTCGTGCTGTTCAGCGCCTTTATCCCGGTTCACCCGGTCGAGTTCTTCGGGCCGCCCTCCACCACGCCGATCGACAACATCAAGCCCGACTGGTACCTGCTGTGGATCTTCGGCGTGCTGGCGATCATCCCCAGCTTCGAGATTCACTTCCTGGGCGGCGTGATCAACTCCGAGTTCGTCGGCGCCATTGTGGTGCCCACAATTGCCCTGCTCGCCATGTTCGCCGTGCCCATGCTCGACCGCAGCCGCGACAACCTGTACTACGCGGAAAACCCCACCAACTACCCGGTGCGGCTCGGCCTCGGCGTGGCCTTTATGGCGCTGCTGATCGTCTGGTCGGTGGCGGGTTACAAGCCCGAATTGATCAGCGCGGGCATCCTGTCCAACGCCAATGCTAACGCGGTCCTCTGGATCGCCACGTTCCTGGTTCCCGCCCTCTGCTACTTCGCGGTGCAGGCCATCGTGCGCGGCATCCGCTCCCTGCGTGAGGCCGACGCGCGCGACCGCGCCAACTTCCAGGCCGCCGACGACTGAGCCTCACCCACGCCCTACGCCCAAGGCCCCGGTCACGCGCCGGGGCTTTTGCCTATGCTGTGGCCGTGCAAGATCCCCTCGCGCTGCATCTGGCCCGCCGGGCCCGGAACCTGGCGCTCGACGCCCTGAATGTGGAGGACGCCGACCCCGAGACCCTGCGGGACTTCGCGCGGGCCGTTCTCCTGGAGCTGGCCGCCCTCGGGCTGGTGCGCGGTGGGGAGGAGGTCGGCTGCTGGACCGCGCCGCGCGTGCCCGGGCATTGAAATGGGCAGTGGCCGCGGTCGGTGCCCCAGTAAAAAGGAAGTCCCCGGCCTGCTCGGCGTGGAGTCGGCGGGCCGGGAACGCTGCAGTCTTTGCGGGGGGAAGCGCGGGATCAGGCCTGAACGCGCCCGGGGCGTGGCGCGGGGCTGACCATGCCGCCCTGCTTGGCGCCCGCCGCGTAGCCCACCTGGGCGCCGAACTGCCACGCCAGCTTGATCATGAACTGGATGGCTTCCTCGTCGCGGGTCTGGATGAGGGTGTGCAGGTGTTCGGGAAGGCCGTCGGGAAGCGGCATGGCCCGAAGCTGCTCGCCGTACTCCGCGCGGAGCTGCTCGAACCACTCGGCGTAGGGATTGGTCATGGTTTAATCTTAACATGATGGCACTCAAGGAATGTAAGCTCCGAGAGCGGTGCTTCCATGTCCAGGGGGGCGTCCGGGGGAATGAACTTTGCTGGCGCGGCACTTTTTTCTTTCCCCAATGGTGTTACGCTTCACGCATGACGGCGACCCTCAACCCTGAGACCAGCGGCGGCACCCCCGCCCGGGACATCAGCATCAGCGAATTCGGCGCCCAAAAGGCCCTCGCCATCCTGGCCCAGAGCGGGAAGGAAAGCGCGGGCGTGCGCGTCTTTATCAAGAGCGGCGGGTGCAGCGGCTACCAGTACGGCATGGCGATCGACGACCGCGAGCTGGAGGGTGATACCATCGTCTTCGACCGCGGCGTGAAGCTGCTGGTGGACCGCATGAGCCTGCCCCTGCTGCGCGGCAGCGAGGTGGACTTCGTCGAGAACATGATGGGCGGCGGCTTCACCGTGCATAACCCCAACGCCACCAGCTCCTGCGGCTGCGGCCACTCCTTCCGCACGGACGGCGGCCAGTCCCCGGACGGCCAGGGCAGCAGCGGTTGCGGCGGCCACTAAGATTCCCCCTCTTCCTCCCCCGGTAAGCCCACCGGGGGATTTTTGGTTTTCGTCCCGCTGGGAGGTCAGCCTCGGTTGGCTACACACCTCAACACGCGGGAAGCCCGCCCTCCTACCCCCAAAAAATTGATTCGATTCAAAAAAGCAAGTGAATGTGCGACCTAAGCGTGAGATTTGGCCTTGACAGCCTGCACTCGTCCTTTATACTGCCGTCACTGTTCAACCTAGGCCAAATGGCCCATCCACCCCGGAGGACTCATGAAGAAGATTCTGTCCCTGTCGGCATTCCTTCTCGGCGCGGCCCTGGCGGGTCCGGCGAACAACAGCCTGGTGGTCGGTACTTCCCAGGAGCCGCCGAACATCCTGGACTACTGGGCGACGAACAACCTCGCCATCAGCTCGGAGATCAACGGCTACATGGGGGCGTCGCTGGTCAACTTCGACAACGACGGTGACCTGTTCCCCGAGATCGCCACGGGCGTGCCCACGCTGGCCAACGGCGGCTACAAGGTGGTCAAGAACGCGGCGGGCGACGTGGTCCGCAACAGCGTGACCTACACGATCCGCCCGGACGCCAAGTGGAGCGACGGCAAGCGCATCACCATCGCCGACTTCCAGTTCTGGCTGAAGGTGCAGAACGACGAGCGGGTGCCGGTGCCTGACCGCGACCCCTGGGAGAACGCCAAGATCACGGCGGTCGACAACGACACCTTCACCATCACCTACGAACCGCCCTACCTGTTCGCCGACCAGACCAGCCCCGGTCTGGCCCCCGCCCACGTGATGGGCGCGGCGTTCAATGCCTTTGACGCCGCGACCAAGAACCAGAAGGACGCCAAGGCCGTCAACGAGCAGTGGACGAAGTTCATCGGGCAGTTCACCACCTCGCGCAACCTGCCCAAGGTCGTCGCCGGTCCCTTCCGCCCCACCGCGTGGCGTCCCGGCAACAGCCTCACGATGGCCCGCAACCCCAACTACTGGCGCAAGCCCCAGGGTGGCGAGGACAAGTACGTCCAGACGATCACCTACCGCTTCATCCCCAACACCAACACCCTGAAGGTGAACATCCTCTCGGGCCAGCTCGACGCGGTCAGCTCGGTGGGCCTCACCTTCGACCAGGCGCTCGACCTCCAGCGCAGCGCCCGGGGCAAGTTCAACGTGTACTTCGTGCCCGGCGCGGTGTGGGAGCACATCGACGTGAACACCCGCAGCCAGAAGGCCAAGGACCTCGACCTCGACGATCCCCGCATGCGCCAGGCCCTGCTGCTGAGCATTGACCGCGACGCGCTCGTGAAGGCGCTGTTCCAGGGCAAGCAGCCGGTGTCGAACAACTTCGTCAACCCGCTCAGCAAGGTCTACAACGAGAATGTGCGCGACTACAACCTGAACGTCGCTCAGGCCAAGCAGCTCTTCGCGCAGCTCGGCTGGAAGCCCGGCAGCGACGGCATCCTGGAGAAGGGCGGCAAGAAGCTCTCGCTGAGCTTCGGCACTACCGCCGGGAACACCACCCGCGAGCGCGTGCAGCAGATCCTGCAAAACCAGTGGAAGCAGGTCGGCGTGCAGGTCAACATCCAGAACTACCCGGCCTCGGTGTTCTTCGGCCCCGACTTCCTGAGCAAGGGCCAGGAGGGCAAGTGGGACCTGGCGATGTACGCCTGGTCGGCCAACCCCATCTTCGAGCAGGGTGACCTGTTCAAGGGCGAGGGTATCCCGACTGCCGCCAACGGCTACGCCGGTCAGAACTACTCGGGCTGGAACAACGCAGAGTACAACAAGCTGCACAAGCAGGCGCTGACCGAGTTCAACCTGGCCGACCGCATCAAGCTGATGGACCGGATGCAGACGATCTGGAGCAACGAGGTGCCCTCCTTGCCGCTGTACTTCCGCGCCAACCCCTACACCAAGGTGCCGGGCCTGGTGAACTACACCTTCAGCGCCTACACCCTGTACCCGAGCTGGGACGCCTACCGCATCGGCTGGGCCAGCCGCGGCGCCGTCGAGGTCAACAAGCAGAAGTAAGGGGCGCGGGCGGGGGTGCGAGTGGAGTCGCCGCGCCCCGCCCACCCGTCACCTGGGGGGAAGCCGAAACGCTTCCTCCCGCTTGTTTTGGCCCACCGTCTCCTACGAAAGGATTTCAGGTATGGCGACCTACGCTTTCCGGCGCGTCCTCCAGATGATCCCGCTGCTGCTGGTGATCAGCCTGGTGATCTATGCGCTCACCTCCCTGCAACCGGGAGACCCGGTAGACCAGCTCACCTTCGGCAACCCCCGCATCACCCCAGAGGACATCGCCCGGCTCAAGGCCGCCTACGGCCTGGACCAGCCCTGGTGGACCCGCTACCTGTTCTGGCTCAGGCAGGCGTTCCAGGGCGACCTGGGCTTCTCGCGCGACTTCAACATCCCGGCGGTGCAGTTCATCTTCCAGCAGCGGATGCCCAACACGCTGCTCCTCACGGTGCCCGCGCTGATCCTCAGCACCCTGATCGCCGTGCCGCTGGGCATCTACTCGGCGATTCGGCAATACTCGTTGCCCGACTACGTGCTGACCTTCCTCTCCTTCGTGGCCTTCAGCGCCCCCGTGTTCTGGGTGGGGGCGATGGCGCTGTACTTCTTCGCCATCTTCCTGCCCAATGCGACGGGCGGCGCGATCTCCCTGCCACCCGGCGGGCTGGGCGGCGACGTGCCTCCCGAGGCCGGCTGGTGGGCGGTGGCGCTCGACAAGCTGCGGTATCTGGCCCTGCCGCTCATGATCCTGATGCTGCGCGAGGTCGCGGTCACGACCCGCTTTATGCGCGCCTCCATGCTGGAGGTGATGAACCAGGACTTCATCCGCACGGCCCGGGCCAAGGGGCTGCCCTCACGAAAGGTGCTGTACAAGCATGCCCTGCGGAACGCACTGGTGCCCATCCTGACCATCATGGGGCTCTCGATTCCCGGGCTGTTCGGCGGGGCCGTGATCACCGAGACGGTGTTCTCCTGGCCCGGCATGGGTAAGGCTATCCTCGACGCCCTGGTCAGCAAGGACTTCAACGTCGTGATGGTCTCGCTGATGCTGCTCTCCGTCCTGACGGTCGTGTTCCAGCTCGTCACCGACCTCGCCTACGCGGTCGTCGATCCCCGCATCCGCTACTCCTGAGGTCCCTGCCATGACCACGACCGCCACGCCGACTGCGGCCAGCCCCGTCAAGAGCCGCTCGACCCTCCAGATCGCCATGCGGCGACTCCGCCGGCACAAGGCCGCGATGATCAGCCTGGCCGTGATCATCCTGCTGATCTTAATGGCGATTTTCGCCTCCCTCCTGGCGCCCTATGACCCGAACACGCAGGATCTCTCGGGCATCTACGCGCCGCCCAACGCCCAGCACCTGCTGGGACAGGACGACCTGGGCCGCGACCTGCTCTCCCGCATCATCTACGGCAGCCGCGTCAGCCTGATGGTGGGCTTTTCGGTCGCCATCATCAGCATCCTGATCGGCACCCTGATGGGTCTGCTCGCCGGGTTTTTCGGCGGGCGGACCGACACCGTGATCAGCCGCTTTATCGAGTTCATGCTGAGCCTGCCGACCCTGCCCCTGCTGCTGGTGATCAGCGGCCTATTCATCAGCACCGATGCCCCCTTCATTGCCAACCTGCGCGACAGCCTGGGGGCGACCGCCAGCGTCTTCATCATCATCACGATCTTTTCGGTGTTCGGTTGGATGGGCACCGCCCGTCTCGTGCGCGGGGAAGTGTTGCGGATGAAGAACTTGGAGTACGTGGACGCCGCCCGCGCGCTGGGGGCCAGCAACAACCGCATCATGTGGCGGCACCTAGTGCCCAACCTCTTCGCCATCATCATCGTGCAGGCGACCCTGGACGTGGGGAGCGCGATCCTGGGCGAGGCGGCGCTGTCCTTCCTGGGCTTTGGCATCCAGCCGCCCGTCTCCACCTGGGGCAACATGCTCAGCAATGCCCAGGAGGTCGTGCTCCAGTACCCCTGGATTCCGCTGTACCCCGGCCTGGCGATCCTGATCACCGTGCTGGCCTTCAACTTCCTGGGGGACGGCTTGCGCGACGCTTTCGATCCCAAGAGCCGCCTGTAAAGGGCATCCACCGCGCGGGGCAGAGGGCCGGGCGGCGGCTTTCTGCCCCGCCTCTTTGTTTTTGTGCCTTATCCTGCGGTCATGATCGTACTCGGCGTGGACCCCGGCCTGGCGAACCTCGGCCTGGGCCTGATCGAGGGGGATGCCCGCAAGGCCCGTCACCTGCACCACGTCTGCCTGGTGACCGAGAGCGCGTGGGTGATGCCGCGCCGCCTCCAGTACATCCACTCGGAGGTCGCGCGGCTGCTCGCGGAGTATCAGCCGGAGGCCGTGGCCATTGAGGACCAGATTCTGCGGAGGCAGGCGGACGTGGCCTTTAAGGTCGGGCAGGCCTTCGGAGTGGTGCAACTCGCCTGCGCCCAGGCGGGGGTGCCGATCCACGCCTACGGCCCCATGCAGGTCAAACGCGCCCTGGTCGGCACGGGCCGGGCGGACAAGGAGCAGGTCATCTACATGGTCAAGGCCAGCCTGGGGCTGCGCGAAGTCTTCAACAACCACGCCGCCGACGCCCTGGCCCTGGCCCTGACCCACCTGGCACAGCAGCCCATGCAGGCCGCCCTCGCGGGCCGACTTGCCCGCGCCTGAGCCCCGTGCCGCTGGCCCTCTCCCTGACCGCGTCGGTGCTGCTGACGTTCGGGTGGCTCTGGTTCTTCGTGCGCCGCGACCGCCATCCCGAGCCGCCGTGGCTGCTTGCCCGCACCTTCGGGTGGGGCATGGTCGCCTGGGCCGTCTCGGCGGCGTTCGAGGGCAGTTTCGAGCGCCTGAGCTTTCCCCTGCTGGTCATGCTGCTCTCCGCCGTGGTCGAGGAGAGCAGCAAACTCCTCGCGGCCAGCACCGCCGCCACCGAACACGCTTTCGACGAGCCGATGGACGGCCTGGTCTATGCCGTGACCGCCGCGCTGGGCTTCGCGTTGCTGGAAAACGTGACCTACACGCTGGGCTTCGGCGCGCATGCGGCGACCTGGCACGCGCTGCTGACCACCCTGGCCCACGCCCTGTTCAGCGCTCCCCAGGGGTACGCGCTGGGAGGGCGGCACCTGCGGGGGGGGCGGTGGTGGCGCTCCCGGGCTCTGCTGCTCAGCATCACCTTGCACTTCGCCTTCAACGGGCTGCTGACGGGGGGGGCGGGCTGGCCCCACCTGCTCGTCCTGGTGCTGGTTGTGGGCCTGATGGCCCTGCTGGCGAGTCGTTACTACCGCCACTTCGAGGCCTACGCGCGCGAGAATTCCCAGCCGTCCTGACCCTCGGGAGAGCTGCGAGAGGAGGTCGGCTCATTTGGGCCGACGGGAACTGACAAAAGAACTCTGTCCTGCTGGGCGAAGCCAGGCACCCCCGGGCGCAATATGTGATCCCTTCGCTTTGCCCAAGGTAACAAGGCTTCTTTGGTTCAGTGTTCTATAGCGTTGGGCTTCCGGTCTGCCCCTCGACCCAATGCTGGCCGTCCTCGTCGGCCTCGTGCTTCCAGATGGGCAGATGAACCTTGAGGTGTTCGATCAGAAAGTCGCATGCCTCCAGGGCGGCGCGGCGATGGGGGCTGGCCACCCCGATAAGGATGCTTGCCTCACCAGGCAGGAGGCGGCCGACCCGGTGCTGCACGACCACCCGCAAGGTGCCGTACTGGGCGCGGGCCTGCGCCGCCGCCGCCCGCATCACCTTCTCGGCCATCGGCCCGTACCCCTCGTACTCGATGTACTCGACCTGTTTGCCCTTGTTCGGCGAGCGCACCGTGCCCACGAAGTAGGCCTGTGCGCCGTACTCGGGCCGCACCAGGAAGGCATCTGCCTCAGCCAGTAACAGAGGAGTGGTCACCACCTCGCAGCGCATGTCCTCACCCGCACCCCCGGCGACGGGAGGCAGGAAGGCCACCTCGTCCCCCGGTTGCAGCACGTGTTCGGGTGTGGCATACGCCTCGTTGACGGCCACCATGCAGCCGCGCAGGCTCATGCCATAGGTCTCCTCGACCTGCCTTGCCAGTTCCCGCACCGTCACGCCTTCGGGCGTCTCTACGGCGGCCATCTCGAGACCGGATTCGCGTCTGAGCCGGGCAAAAAACACCACGTTGACCCGCATTGGCCGAGCGTACCACGGGCGCGGCGCCATCCTAGGTGAGGCATGGCGCGCAGGGAGTTGACAAGCCAACAAGGCCCGTGTATCTTTTCTGAGCCTCAGTGGAGGCGAGCAGCATGACAAGCGAAGGACGTGCGAGAAACGCGTAAATACGCCGTTCCATGT